>NZ_JBEXSH010000048.1:0-20012 GCF_040613555.1 Streptomyces sp. NPDC006265 | reverse complement strand
GGGTGAAGGGCCTGCCGGACTGTCCCGAGTGCCGGCGGGAGGTCCAGCTCGGTGCCGAACGGCCCCGCGGCAGCTGGTGACTACCGGTTGCCGCCCGGATGGCAACCGGTGGATACGGCCGTGGCGACGATCGAAAACGCCCTGACCCCGGCAGTTGCAATGCCGGGGCAGGGCGCTGTCACCGGTGGCTATCCGAGCCAGGTGATGGTGAGGACGGACAGGCGGCGCAGCGGACGGTTCACCCAGTAGGTGAGGGAGAGCTGGCCGACGGAGGCGTGCCGGACGTCCTCGCCCTCGGGGTCCTCTGCGTTCCACTGCCGGAAGCCCCACGGATCGGCCGCAGCGGCGTCCAGGACGTCCCACACCATGTCTTCGACGTGCTCGGGCAGGGTGTCGAGGACCTTCGCGGCCGGGGCGGAGAAGCGGACCGCGTACGGCTGTTGTTCGGTCACCGGCGCCGTCCGCGGAGCTCCGCCATGTCGATGAAGTCGCTGTCGTCGCAGCCTCCATCGAGGAACGCGTCGACGGCCGAGGCGGAGGCGAGGCGGCCCTGCCAGTCCTGGACGACCTCGTACAGCCCGCCGAGGGAGAACGTGCGCCGTGATTCCTCGAGGGCGGCGGCCCACTCCCGTTCGAAGGCCGGTACCCAGGTGTCGGCGCGCTTGTCGGCGCGCAGCTGGGCGAGGAGTTCGGCCGGAGCTCCGGGCGCGGGGGCGTGCGGGGTGACGGGTGCGTGGTCGGGCTGCGCGCTCATCTGGTCCTCCCGGCGGGTCGTCACCTCACGGTACGCGCGCCGGGTGGCCGTGGATGCGGACATGGGACAGATCCCTCCTACCGGATCAGGGCGCCGGCGACAGCGCGGGGGCGTACGGGGACGACTGCTGGGCGAGGAACTGGCCGTAGGCGGTTTCCGCGAACCACCAGGCCTCGGGTGAGTGCCGCCGGGTGCGCCATGGCCGCGGTTCCACCAGCGTCTCCACCTGCCCGTCGGGGTGCTGGAGGCTGACGCCGATGCCGTAGTAGCCGAACTCCAGCAGCTTCTCGGGGTAGTTGATGCTGGGGGCCCTGGTGATGATCACCCGGCGGGCGCAGAACTCCGTGAACTTCTGTGCCGCGTCCCAGGCCAGTTGGGAGGCGCTCGTGGCCCGTACCGTGGCCAGCCGCACCTGGCACGGGCGCGTGACGTGCCGGACGACCTGGCCGTCGGTGACGGTGCAGATCCCGGCCGGGGCATGGCGGATGTAGGCGCGTTGGTGGTCGGTGAGGGCGGCGAGCGGGACGGGAAGGCCGTGGGGCAGCGCCATCAGCACGTCCAGGCCGCCGAAGCCGTAACCGGTGGCGACGCCCAGGCCGGTGGCGTGACGTCGTTCGTGCTCCGCGTCGTCGATGTCGAGCTGGAGCTCCGCGACGCCGAAACCGGCAGTCGCGGGAACCGTTGCGAGCATCTCGTCTCCCCCTACAGGCCCAGGGCCAGGGCGAGGGCCACAGCGCGCTGACGCGTCTGGTCGTCCTGCTGGTCCCAGGTCCCGGCGATGTGCTCAAGGAGGCCGGCCGACGCGTCGAACACCACGGCGTCCGGGTTGTCGTCGTTGCGGGAGCGGAGCTGGCCGACGGCCTCGAGGATGCGGTCGACCGGGGCGGGCGGTTCCTCCTCAGGGCTGTCGGCGCGAGGACGGAAGGTGGCGGTCAGTTTCAGGGTGTACTCGAAGTCGGTGCGGGTGACCGCGGTGATGGTGTCGAGGTTCAGGCCGATGGGCTTGCTGACAAGTTCCGCGCTGACGAAGTCCGGGTGGTTGCCGATCGCGGCGGCGGCGGCGTCCCAGGGGTAGGCCTCGCCCTGCGGGCCGTCCTCGGGGATCGGCTCCACGTCGGTCAGGGACAGGGTGTAGCCCGTGCCGCCCGCGTCCCGGAACCAGACGGCTTTGTCGCCGGGCGAGACGTCGTCGACGCTGCGGATGTGCGGGCTGCGGCGCAGCGCTTCGGCGATGGCGACGACGTCGTAGCCATCGAGCAACGGGCGCTTGGCCTGGTCGATGGCCGTGGAATCAGCGCTGGTGGTCATGAGAGTTCCTGTCCTGCGGTCGGGAAGTCGTGGTGAGCGGGCCGGATGGTGTAGCCGTACCCGAAGTGCGGGGCGTCGAGCCGGTAGCCGAAGCCGTGGAGGATGGCTCCCAACGCGGTGTGCATGGCGACGCGCACCGCTTCATAGCGACGTACGACGTCGTCCTCGTCGCGGCCGGCTTCGACCATGTCGAGCGAGGCGTCGTTGAGGCGAGCGTGGCACAGCCAGTCCACGTGGACCTGGCCGTCCTCGATGTAGACCACTGGCCCGCCCTGGGCCTCGTCATCGGCAGAGGGCAGGGCCGGGGGTGGGGGCTGGAGCAGGCCGGCGCTCTCCAGGTCGAACCGGACTCGCTCGGCGAGCTCCTCGAGGTTGCTTGTGGTCACGTGGCGGCTCCGATCGCCATGGCCGGCGCCTGCTCGGTGTCGGCGATCTGGTTGAGGAGGTAGAGCATCCGGTCAGCCCGGCCGGGTGCGACGGCCACGGGCCGTTCGCCGTCCGGGGTGACCTCGCCGCGCCACGCGGTGGCCAGCCGGGCCATCTCGTGGACGTGTCCGTCGGACGGCAGGAACCAGGTGGCGCCCTGCGAGCGCAGCCCGGCCGACAGGTCGTCCAGGTCGCGGTAGCGCCAGATCAGCACGGTGAGCTGGGACAGGATCGCGGCCAGGACCTCCGAGCCCGAGACCGGATCGCCGGCACCCTCGGGGATGCCCTTGGCGCGCGGGGGGACCAGGCGCAGCAGCGGTTCGGCGACGATCAGGCCGTTCGCGCCGATGACGGTGACCTTGGCCGCCGACGGGCTGCGCCGGGTGCCCGCCGGGGTGTGCCCGCGTTCGGTGTAGTCGACGTGCAGCACCCCCAGCGGCCGGTTCTGCGGGATGCGCAGCAGGTCGCGGGCGGTACGGACGGCGGCCGCGCGCTCCTGGCGGGCTTCCTCCTGGCGGTGGCGCAGGCCTCGGATGTGCCAGCAGGCCGGGCACAGCGCGCCGTACGACTCCGTCGCGATCGGCGCGCGGTCGGGTCGGGCACCGCAGTCTGCGCACACCCTCGCCCGTACCGAGTTCTCGACACGGCTGCGGGCGGCGGCCAGCTGGGCGGCCGTGGACGCGGTCGGCGTCGACTGGTCGATGCGGTACAGGGTGATCGTGGTGCTGCGGCCGATGCCGTCCTGGCCGTCGACGGTGGCGGCGGGCGGGCCCGGCCGGCGGGGCAGGTCCATGGTCTTGAGCTGGGTGGCGGTCGCGTAGGTCCCGGTCGGGACGTCCCGCCAGGAGGTGAAGTGCGGCCGGGGCGCGGCGTGTTGGGTCACGGCCATTGCGGCTCCCGGCGGGCGTGGTTGGTGGTGCAGGGCACGGGTTCCTCCAAGGGGGTCGGTGTGCGGCTGCGGTGGTGGAACACTGAGGGCTCGGGTCCCCGGCAGCTGAAATGCCGGGGACCCGAGCCGTTCAGGGGGTGGTCAGCCGGGCCGTGGCCGGGCTGGCGCGCGGTTAGCGGGTCAGGGAGCGGGCGACGGCCTGGGCGTGCTCGCGCAGCGGGAGATCCTGCTTGTCCCAGGTGGCCGCCACGTAGTTGAGGAGTTCGGCCGTCGCGCGCTCGGAGTCGCTCGCCCTGCTGTTGAGGAGGCGGTCGGCGGCGTGCGCGACGTCGGCGGCCGGGGTCGACGCCTCACCGGCGCCGGGGTCGACGACGTGGTCGTAGTCCAGGACCAGGAGGTAGCGCTGGCCGCCTCGGGTCTGGACGGTGATGGTGTCCTCGCGCGGTTCATCCGGTGTGGCGACCACGAAGTTGGGGTGGTTGAGGATCGCCGCGGCGACGGCCTCCTCGAGCGCCGGGGCGGGCAGGAGGTCGTCGTCGGTGGGTTCGGCGTCCTTGAGGGTCAGCCGGTAGGTGACACCGGCCGGGGTGGTGAAGGTGACGGTGTCACCGCCGGCCTCGCCGTCCGCGCCGATGAAGTGCGGGCTGTTGCGCAGCGCGTCGGCGATGTACTCGGGGTCGTGGTCGGCGGCGATGAGCGGGCTCTTGTCGCGGTCGATAGCCGGGAATTCAGCGGTCATGCTTTCGCTCCTAATCAGTAGTCCAGGTCCAAATAGTCGATGTCGTTGATTTCCACGTCCGACAGTCCCATAGCGCGACCACCGCCGTCCTGGAAATACACATCCTTAAACCCTTCAGCGATGATCCCACGCATCTGCTGGTCGCTTGCACCCGCGTCGCGGGCCTCGAACAGACGCCGGGCGTACTCCGGGGGGAGGTGCACGGTGAGTCGCCGAAACCGTCCGTCGTCGGTCGTGCCGACCGGCGCCGTGTAGCCGAACCGGGCCCTCGTCTCCACCGTGACCCCGCCGGTGGTCGCGGCCTGGCGCTGCCGGCGCTTGCGCACCTGCGGCTGCCACCGCTGCCGTACGGCGTCGTCGATCTTCGCGGCGACGTCGGCGCGGGCGTGCTTGCGGGCACCGCGCCGGTAGCGGTTGACGGAGTCGGCGGTGACACCGAGCTCCTGCGCGACGGCCTTCGCGCTGCCCAACTGCTTGAGCAGGTAGCCGATCTGACCCTTCAACGTCTTCGGCGGCTCCCGGGTGAACGATTCCCGGTCGGCCCGCTCGATCGCGTCGTCGATCTCGCCCACCGGTTACTCCCCTTCGTCCAGGACGGCGTCGCCGCCCTTGATGTGGCGGGCCGGGTTGAGGCCCTTCTCCATCAGGTCGACCGCCCACAGCATCGACTGGACGCCCTCCAGCTTCGCCAGGCCCGGCGTGGGCCCGAGACGGAACCCGCCGGGCTGCGGCTTGCCGGAGGCGGCGTACGGCAGGAAGTCCAGCGGGCTCTCCCCCGGCGAGGGGTAGACGACGCAGTCGGACAGCACGGCGAGCGGGTACAGGCCCGTCATCTTCACCATGTTGTTGAGCTTGCGGTGCATGTTGACGCGGGCCTTGCTGATGACGGCGGCGCGGATGTCGGGGCGCCAGGTCGGCCGCTGCAGGGCCGGCCACGTCTCGCCGTCCTTGTAGGACTTGCCCTGGGGGCGCTCGCGGAGCTTGCCGACGCCGCCCTTCACCGTGGCCTTGATGGCCGACAGGACAGCGGCCAGGGCTGGGTCGTTCTGCTTGTGCTGCTCCATCGCGGCGAGGAAGGCCCGGTCGTCCAGGTCCCGGGTCACGCCCAGGTCGGCGAGGGTGTCGACGTATGCCGTCTTGAGGCGGTCGTGCCACGGGTCCAGGTAGGCGCCGGTCTCGCGGCGCAGGTACGCCTCGATCGGGTGGACGTCGTGCCCGAGCTCCTGGGCGTAGGCGACGGTGTGCGTCTGGTACCAGGCCGGGCCCGTCGGACGGGTGCCGTCCGGCGTGAACGGCGAGGGCAGGCGCGGGTCCAGCTCGATGTGGGAGAGGTCGACCAGCCAGGAACCAGGGATCTTCGGGTTGAACCTCGGGGCGTGGAAGTGGTCGGGCGCGCTGAGGCCGACGACCAGGCGGGCCGCGGCTGCGAGGAACGCGGTGTTGAGGTCCAGGCCGACCGCGAAGGGCAGCGTGCACTCCTCATCGGTGAGCGTGTCCACCGACCGCACCCACTGGTACGCCTCCTCATTGAGGAACCCGCCGGTCCAGCCGCTGTTCACGACGACGGGGTGCTCCGGGGTGGCCTCCGGCGGCGCCGGGTCCATCGGCTCCGTTCCCAGCGAGCCCGGGTTGTGGCCGGACACCCAGTTCCCGGTCTCCGGGTCCTGCACGGCCTTCGTCGGCGGGCGCAGCGCCGTCATCAGCTCCAGGCCGGACACGGCCGTCGACCCGCGCGGGGTGATGACCCTGGTCGCGTACACCCCGAGTACGCGGGCGATGTCGGCCGGCTCCATCTCGGAGACGCCGGGCCAGGACCGCTCATCGAGGGCGTCCCACGACAGGATCGCCAGCTGCACGCACTGCCGCTCACGGCCCTGCGCCTTGCGGTAGATCCGCGCCCAAGGGCCGAACCCGCGCTGCGTGAGCTGCCACTTCGCCTTCGCCACCTGCTTCACGACCGGGTGGTCCTCGGGCAGGCGCAAGGAGCGGCGCTGCTCGTGGCCCTCCAGGCGCTCCGGCAGCCCCAGCTTCACGGCGGCCGCGGCGGTGAGCACGATCAGCGGATCGGAGTCCTTGCCGTACCGGTTGAGCTTGGCGGCACCGAGGCCGGACTCGCGCAGCGTCCACTCCACCAGCTCGGGGATCGTGGTGGCCGGGCAGTCGAGCACGATGCCGCCGACGCCGTACGCGCTGCCGTCACCGTCCAGCACGGCGAGCGGGCCGTGCGGGAACCGCGGGTCGACGGCGGGCTTGGCGGCCTTCTTCGCGGCCGGGCGGCGCGACGACGTCGACGGGCGGGCGGGGTGCTGCGGGGTGCTCTGGTCTGTGGTCATGTCCGCAGCCTCCGCCGCCGGACCTGTGGACAGTGTCCGCGGGTCACTGGCCTTGGGCGCGGCCGGGCCCGTGAACGTCTCCGGTGCCACCGGCTGCGGTGCGGCGACCGGGGCCGCCGGGGCGCCGTGTGCGGGGTACTTCGCTGCCCAGCCCTTCAACAGACGCTGGTACGCCTCGAGGCGCGGCGGCTTCGGCTCGCTCCTGCCATTCTCGTAGTTCTTCACCGTCTGCGTCGACGTCTTCAGCGCGACCGCGAGACGGGCCTGGGTGATCCCAGCGGCCTCACGCAGCCGGGCACGCTCCGCCGGGGGCGGGAGCTGCGGCTCCTCCTCCAGCAGTGCGTCGATGTTCGCGAACAGCTCTTCCTCGGATGCCATGGGGTGATCTCCTTTCGTGCCTCCATCCTACCAGTATTTACCCTAGCGTTTAGCCCATTTTTTAACCCGTTCGGATTGGATTTTTGGGCGGGGTGTGGACGGTGTCAGGCGACATCCGCAGGCCCTGCCTCACAGCTGACAGGCATCCGCCGCACTGCCTTCACCTGCGGAAACACCGTGTGAGGCACATAGGATGAGGACCCGGCCGCTCGCTGATCCCCCGCGAAGGGGCCTCCGCTGTCCAGGACGCTCGGTACGGTGACGACCATGGCGGAACACGGCGAGACACAGGGCGAGTCGGGGCGGGCACATCTGGGCGCTGTCGAGCCGCCGCCGGGCGCACCGGTCGGCACGGTGCGGGTGGTTACCGGCAGCCGGGCCCGGAAGGTGAACGACCAGGAGGCGCAGGACTTCGGCATCTCCACCGACCGGGTCTGTCTGGAGATCGAGCACATCTTCTACGACGCCGACGACGACGTCCTGCGGCACACGGTGACCGTCGACTACAGCAGTCATCCGTACGTGACACGCCACCGCTCCACGCCCGAGGACCTCGCACGGCGGGAGTAGCCGGCCCCCTCTCCCGTCATTCCCGCCGATCGGCGGATCCGACGCGCCGGTCCCGGTACGGTGCCGGAGGACAGGACGGCGGCAGGACGGGGTGGAGCGTGACGACAGAGCCGATTCGACGACGCGGGGACGTACTCGGCTTCGGCCTGGCGGTCGTGCTCTTCCTGCCCGGGGTCGCCTACCTCGGGATCACCAACGGCCACGACTTCATCGAGAACGACTTCTTCGCCTTCATGTACTGCCTGGCCAGCGTCGGCTTCGCATCGGTCCCGCTGCTGGCGTGGCGCCGAGGAAACGGCCGGTACGCGGATCCGGGCTTTCGTCAGACGGCCTGGTTCCCGTGGCTGTTCACCACCGGGCAGGGCGTGGCCTACAGCGCCGACCGAGGCGACAGCAACATCGTCGTGCTCATCATCGGCTGGGCAGGGTTCATCGGCGCTGGCATGGTCGCCATGTACTTCCTCGGGAACGCCCTCTGGTCCGCGCCGGGCGACCTCTTCCATGTCGGCGGTGGCGCTGCGGACACCGGCAAGACCGAGTCCGGGTCCGATGCCTGACCCCGCGCTCCAAGGCCGTGGGCAGCGCGGCACAGGCCCGGGCCCGCTCGCATCTGACCGCTCCTGCGGGGCGGTCAGATGTCAGCCCATCTCTCCTGGGCAGTGATCCATTCCCGGCGGGCGTAGGCGCGAACGGCGTCCCGTTCGGCATCGGTGCAGCCGTTCTCCAGGGCTGGCGGAATGTCACCGGTGACGCTGGTCCCGTGCCGGTGGTCGTGACTGGCCAGTTCGCCGGCGACGTCGGAGGCATCCGTACGCAGCTCGACAGCCTTCGGCACCGGATTCCGGGAGTCCTCCTGATAGGGGCGCGGCAGGTAGCTGCCGTGTCCGTGGCACAGGGCGAGCGCGTCCAGGACGGCGGCGATCTCGAGCAGGTCGTCCCGGCACTCCCGAGCCAGGCTGCTGACCTGGAAGTCGACGTGGTCCCGGTCACCGGCGGTGTGCGAGGCGGCCAACTGTCGGCGTTCCATGGCACTGGAGTACAGCAGCACCGGGATGAGTTCGCCGATGCGGACCAGGTGCTTGCCGTACGCGGCCTGAGCCGCCCGGCTGGTCGACCAGCCCGGCCACGGCTCATCCGGGGAAGCTCTGTGTGCGCTCATATCGCGGGAAGGTACCCACTTTCACCAGCAGTGGGGCGGGAACGGATCATCCCGGCCGCGGCTGGCATCGCGTTCCGGCCTGACGCTGTCGCTCGTCACCGACACCCGGCTCACGCCGTGGTCCGCAGCGCAGTCGGCTGCGGGTCGGCGGCCGCCGTCCCGGCTTCCCGAGCAGCACGTTCTGCCCTGGCCCGGCGTAGGACGGCGGCCTCGGTGACCGCGGCCTGGCGGCGGCGCTGGGCGCGGGTCACCTCGATCGAGGCCGGCGCATCGTCCGGCACGGCCTCCGGCTCAGGGAACGCCCGGCGGCTGAGCTCGCGCATCGCACGGTTCTGCCGCTCCACCGCCGCGGCGATGTCCGGGTCCGCCATGCGCGGCGGGGCGGCCTGGCGGTGCGCAGCGAGGGCACGGCGGTAGCCGTCGGAGGCGGTCTCCCTGGTGTTCACCGGCCCGGCGGGCGCGGCCGGCTGCTGGTCCGGGGCAGCGGCCGCCGTGTCGGGGCTGGCCTTCATGGCGGCGGGCGCCAGGACGTGCAGGGCGCGGACGTTCGCGCCGGGCATCGTCTCGTTGGCCGCCGCGATCAGCTTCGGCGCGCTCCAGCGCAGCTTCGTGCCGTACGCGGGGGCGTCGGGGACGACGTCCAGGCGGCCGGTGTCCGCGTCGAACGCCACCGCGCGGGCGTGACCGGTGAGTTCGGGCGCGGCCGCGGCGAGGATGTCGTCGAACTGGGCGAGGACGCTGCCGCCGGCGGCCGGGGTGACCATGCCGCGCTCGGTCATCATCATGCCGATTGCCGCACCGAGCCCGAGCGGTTCGCGGCCGTCACGGCGTACAACCGTGCCGGTGCGCCGCTTCGGCTTCTCCTTGCGCACGCCGCCGTTCTTCTTCGCCGCCTCGCGGGCCGCGGTCAGGGCCTGGCGTGCGAGGTCGACCCCGCTCAGCTTGCCATTCACGCGATCACCGCCCCGGACGTCTCGCGGTCCAGCGGGCGCGCGGCCAGCTCGGTCAGCCGGGCCGACCACGGCGCGGGGGCGGCCGACTCGGTGTGGTTCGCCATCCGTGTGCGCAGCTGTTCCAGCCGCGTCGCGAGCAGGTACTCGGCCACGCGCTCCCGGGCGGCGTCGGCGGCCTTCGTCGCGGCAGCGACGGCGTCTGCACCGTTCGGGTTCTTGCGGAACCACCTGCGGTTCTGCTCGGTCTTGTACGCCCGGCGGGCTTCCGTCTCGGCTTCCTCGGTCCGGCCAAGCCGCCCGAGGGCGCTGCTGCGGTACTCCGGCAGGGCCTGCTCCACCGCCTGGAGGGCGTTGAAGGCGAGCACGGAGGCCGCCGCGATGGGGTTCGCCTCCAGGTCGCCCGGCTCCATGAGCTCCAGGAACTGCTGGTGGGTGGCCTCGATGTCGGCTTCCAGCGTCGTACGGACGTGGGCGGTGACGGCGGCAACGTCGGCGGCGTCGTCCAGTGCGGCGGACCAGGTGGCCGCGACCATCCCGGCCTCCACGATGGCCGCCTCGGTCCGGCGCCGGTAGCCGCACGCCTCGCACAGCCCGGCCGACCGGTCCTGCCCGCAGTCCTCGCACGGCATCGCCTGCCGCACCGCTTCGGCCGCCGCCTCCGCCTGCCGCTCGCGCTCCGCCTGCTCCTGGGCAGCCGTACGGGCGGCGTCCCGGCGGGCCTGCGCCGCGCGGGCCTGCTCACGGCGCACCACGAGGTCTTCCGCCTCCGCCGTGGCGTGCTCACGCAGCCGGTCCTCGAGGACCTGGCGCCGCTCGCCGGTACCGAGGCCGGGCAGCTCCCGGTCGATTTCCGCCGCGATCTTCGCCCGCCGGGCACGCCGGATGTGGATCACGTTGCCGCAGTTGTCGCACTCGCCGCCGGTGTCCAGCCGGATCCCGTCGTCACACCGCACGTCCGAGCACGCCGGCCGCCGCACCAGGCCCTTGCGGGTGATCCACCCGAACGGGCTGTTCACCAGAGCCTCGCCGCCGGTCTCCTCCAGCCGGTCGGTCAGCCGACCCGCCAGCAGCCGCGGGGCCGTCTGCGGCAGCATCAGCAGGTCCGCCAGCCGCCCGAGCTCCGCCGCCGCAGCCTCCTCAACACGCTGCTGCTGCCAGCCGTTCAGCTGCTCCCACAGCCCCGCGACCGGTGCCAGAGCGACCTGCACATCAAGATCCTTCGGGAGGCCCACCCTCCCCTGCTGCTGCGTCTTTCCACCCCCCACGGCCTTCGGCCGGGTACCGGCAGCGACGGCGGCCGGCTGCTGCCCCTCACGCTCATCGACCGGGGACTCCTTCGGCTTTTCCCCGCGCAGCGGGCCGACCTCCGCCACCGGCGAACCGCTCGCGGCAGCGTCGTCCTCGCCGTCCGCGGCCTGGTCCTCGCGCTCGCACGCGCGGTCCGGCAGATCACCGGACCCACCACGGCCTTCGCCGGAAAAGCAACCAGAGAGCGCGAGAGAAGAGACGTCAGTACCCACAGGAGAGTGATCAGTGTGAAGGGCTGCCGTAACGTCGGGCTCTGTCACACCTGCCTCATCCGCCACCGGCACACCGCTGACCTGCGGCTCTACGTCCGGCTCAAAGGCCTCACTACCCCCTGCCGCAACGTCGGGCTCTGAAAAATCGGGGTTCGGTGCGGTCGCACGGTTCTCCCGGGCACCGGCAGCAGCGCGCTTGCCGTGCGCGGCAGCGACCGCTGGCACGATCAGCCGCGTACGGTGCTCGAGACCGGACACCGTCTCCACCCGCACCCGCTGCACCAGGTCCCGGTCCTCCAGCCGCTCCAGGATCCGCTCGCCCGTCGACGCCTTGCAGCCCAGCAGCCGGGCCACCGTCGCCGCCGCGCGGCCGCGCTTGGTGTCCACCGTGCCGCCGCACTGCCGCACCCGCCCGTTCTCCCGCGCCTCCAGAACCAGCAGGAGCAGCGCCAGCCGATCCGTCGCCGCCGCGCGACCCACACGCGAGCCGAGCAGCCCGGCCGGGGTCACCCGCCCGTCCTTGTGCGCCCAGCCCGGCGCCATCACGGCCTCCAACAGCCGCAGCAGCGTCGCGAACTCCTTCTTCTCCAACGCCAGCGGATGGCCGACCACGCCGTACGCGTCCCACACCGGCAGCACCCGGCACTCCAGCCCGATGTCCTGGCCGAACTCGCCCTCCGCCGTGTCGATGGAAACCAGCCCGGACCGGCGCAGCGCCGGGACCACATCCGAAGCGACGTACGACGCCGACAGCCCCAGCCACCGACCCAGTTCGGGCGTACGGATCTCCACCACGCCCGTCTCAGACGGGGTCCGCGACGCCAGCACGATCACCCCAAGCCGGACCGCGTCCGACGCGCCCTCGAGGCCGGGGGCCTCCAGCAGCGCGCGCACCGCGCCGCGAAACCGGCCCTGGGCATCGCGCCCCAGGGCCAGCGGGGGCGCCGGACCGCGCTCCGGCTCCGGACCGGCCTGTGTTGGCACCGACCGCAGCCAACGCCGCGAGCGCCCGGCCGGAGCCCCGTCGACGGAGTTGTCGCTGGACCCCCACAGGGGGTGATCCAGCGTGGCGGCCGACGCCGCTCCCGCGCTCACAGGAACATCCCCGAGGTCAGGCGGTCCGCCGAACCGGCGTCATCCGTGTGACAGTCCAGGGGTGTGATGTACGTCACAATCCCGCCAGGAGGGACACCACAACCAGCAGAAATCACCCCCGGCAGGGTTGACGCCTGGTCGTGGTCGACCTGACAAGACGACTGAAGCTCGTGCACTATGGCGATACCGACCTTCCATATGGATCAACGCAGACGGGCCCCCTGGCAGGGGCCGGCTCGATGGCTCGTGTGGCGGGACAGGTGAGCCCCCTCCGTGAGGAGCGGGCGACAGTACGAAGGCCAGAGGCGGATCTCCTTCCGTTGACGACTTGGTGCTGGTGTTCCGAAAGCCCTTGGCCGGGCCTCGGAACGGGTAATGCGGCACTTCGGTGTTGCAGCGGTACTTCGGTACTGCGACCGCGAAGCCCCTTGGCGGGGGCCCGCGGGTGGAGCTGGACCCAGAAGGGGCCCTTGTGGTCCTGGCTAGGGACCGGTACTGCATGGCCCTGATAAGGGGCCGGATTGGTAAGAGCGGCTTGATAAGCCGCGGCTCAGACCCGGGAGCGAACCGAGATCTGAGCGAACCGCTCTGGGTTGCGAATCCAGGCGGTAGACGGGCCGCGCGGGGCCGAAGAGGATGGCGAGTCCACTTCTTGGCGCGCGCGGCCGATGGCCACTAGGTCATCCCAACCCCCTGAATCCGGAGGCTGGCGTCAAGCTGCGCGCATACGGCCCGGATGGCGTGATCGCGCTGGAAGAACGGCATAGCTGCGCGTGTAGTTCCGCGCGGGCGGGTACCCTTCACCCTGCGAGCACCTCCCAACCAGGTGTGTCGCCCAACGAGGCTTAGCCCCGTTCGAGAAGCCCCAGTGGACCAGGCACGGTCCCTGGGGTTCTCGCCGTTTTGGATCACTTCTGCACACAGCCTAACCGCATGACCCGACAGAACTGTCGGAGGAATTCGCACAGCGTCCGAGGTGCCCGGAATGCCGAGCCCGGCTGATGGGAAGTGCGCAGCAAATTGCCCGCCACGCGGGAAAGTTAGCTGTTGCGTAGGCACTTCACACCTCCTTGCAGGTCGGGCAGCAGCACGGACGCGGCTAGCGTGGCATAGGACTTGACTAGGTGTCTGGTGACATTCGGCGGTGACATTTGGATGTCACCGCCGAATGTCACCGCACATCAGCCGCGCTCTTTGGGGGCGTAGCGCACGAACACCACGTCGTCGATCGCGCGGACTTCCAGGACCCGCATACGGGCGGTCGACCCGCCCGGATAGTCGGCGGCGCCGAGGAATCGGGCCGCCTCAGGCTGTCCGACCAGGAGCGGAGCGATAGCGAGGTGCACTTCGTCGGCGAGGTTCTGCGCCATGAGCTGGGTATGGATCGTGCCGCCGCCCTCCACCATCAACTGCTTGACGCCGCGGCGCCCGAGCTCATCGAGGACCAGGCCCCAGTCGAGCTCCGGGCCGACGCCGACGACGTCCGCCAGGTCGCCCAACGTGTTGCGCACCTTCTCCACCGCGCTGTCCACGGTCACCACGAGCTTGTCGCCGCCGTGGTGCCAGAAGTTGAGATCGGCGGACAGATCGCCGGTCGCCGTGACCGTGACCTTCAGCGGGTACTCCGGCTTGCCGTCGGCGACGCGCTTGGCACGCCGTTCGTCACTGTTCACCAACAGGCGAGGGTTGTCCCGGCGCATGGTGTTCGCGCCGATCAGGATGGCGTCGCTTTCGGCTCGGACCTGGTCGACGCGGTCGAAGTCCGCGGCGTTGGACAGGCGCAGCCGCTCGGGGCTGGTGTCGTCAAGGTAGCCGTCGACCGACATGGCGGCGGACAGCAGGACGTACGGGCGGGCGGTCATCAGGTCAGGTCCGTTTCTGTCTCGTGGACGAGGATGGAGTCGAAGGCGGCGCGGAACTCGCCGACCTCCTGCACGCTCTGCCAGGGGATCAACGCCTCGTCAAGCCGGGCGAGTTCGGTGGTGATCCGGGCCGAGCCGGTGTCCTCCGCGACCATCAGCGCGTGCATGCCGATCGTCGCGGCCTGCTCCGGAACCCGGGCGCCGGCCAGGGCCACCGCCTGCCGCGCCATGTAGACGCCGCGGTCACGGTGGTAGCCATCGGGCATCACCTGGATGGCGGTGGCGAACCCGTCCGCGGCCTGGTCGTGCTTGCCGAGCGCCTCCAGGCCCTGGGCGCGATGGATCTCCACGTACGACGCGTTCAGCCACACCCCCCACGGGGTCGGGTCGGAGGCAGTCCCCTCGAGGGCGTTGCGGACGTCGTCGATGGCCCGCTCGCTCTCGGCAGCGTCGCCGCGCAGCGCGTGCCCGTACGCCTCGTACGTCCGAGCGACTGCGGCGAGCCGGCTGCGAGGCCGCGCCATGCGCTGGGCAGCTTCGGCGAGGTCGACCACATCGACCAGGTCGGCCGTGTCGCCAGCCAGCTGGGCTTTGCGGGCCATCACGTAGGTGCTCAGGTCGGTGTCGCCGACTGTCTGCGACCACTGCATCGCCCGGTCCAGCCAGTACGAGGCAGCCTTCGGATTGCCCAGGTCCTGGTAGAGCCAGCTGAGGAACTCCCCATACTGCGTCTGGAGTTCCATCAGGTCGCGCCGGTCGGAACCCTTGGCCTCCCGCCGGAGCTCCTGGATGACCTGGATGTGGTCGCGCACCGCCTGGAGAGCATGGCGAGGCCCGAGCAGGTTGTCGTTGTCGATCAGGAGACGGCGGGTGCGGCGCAGGTGTTCCACCGGCGTCGAACCGTACGCGGACGCGGCCCGTGCCTTACGGACCAGGCCCGGCACGGAACCCGAGTCCGCGAAGGCCGGCGAACCAGCGCCGACGGCGGCCGCAGCCCCGATCCCCACCCCCGTGCGCAGCAGCGCACGCCGATCCAGAGCCACCCAAACCACCGACCCATCATGCAGACGACACGGGACAGAGATCCCCTCACCGTCCGACGCTGCCTGGTTCGGCAAGCCCAGAGCTAGATCAACCGACGACTTGGCCACATGGACCGGCGGATTGGCCACATGGCCACGCTCGTCACCGATCCGCTCCCAGAGGCGGAACAGCATCCCACCAGCGTCCAAGGCATCGTCCAGCAGGAGCGCCTGGGTGCGGTCGGCCGGGCGCTCCGCTCGTTCGAATCGCCCCAGGTGGCTGTGGTCGATGCGGGCGCGCTTCGAGAGCTCGCGAAGGCTCAGGCCCCGCGAGTTCCGCAGCTCGCGCAGCTGGTAGCCCCAGTTATGTAAGGGAGACACCCAGGGCGTGAGTTCCCTCGGTTTCTGTGCCATCCCGCCCCAATCCTGTGGCTGATGTGGCCAGTTCACCCGGCCACATGTCAGATCTGGAACTTGCGACTCCCCTGCAACTAGAACCGAACGGTGAGTAATCGGTCTTGATGCGGGAGGTGTGGGTCAGTGGTGGTTGCGCTAGTTGAGCTTGCCTTGCAGGGCGGCCAGCACGCTGGCTGGTCGCCCGTCGTACACGATGTGCGGTTCATCGTCGGTCGGCGGGGAGAAGCGGCCCGCATGCCGAAGCAGATCCTCCTCGCTGAACTCGATGCTGTTCGCATCGACCAGGGACTGCTCGTTCCGCTTCCGGACCCGATCCCAGCGCACCTCATGCGTTGCAGGCAGGTGGATCAGCACGGGCTTGCCGCCCGCCTCCATCGCGGTGGCTGCCCACTGGCCGCGCTCCTCCGGAGTCCAGAAGCCGTGATCGACCACGACGTCATGTCCAGCGGCCAAGAGCTGCTGGAGCTCAAGGGCGATGTCCTTGAGGACGGGGGCCTCTCTGATCCTGAACTGCCCGCGGGGAAAGTCCCTGCCGTAGTGGCCGTAGCGCCGGAACATCTCCTCGTCAGGGCAGAGGCGCCGGAACCCGGCCTCCTCCAGGGCGCGGGCCAGGGTCGTTTTGCCAGAGCCCTGGAGACCGGACATGAGAATCGCGCGAGGCGCGGGGCCAGGTCGGCCGGCCAAAGCGGCGGCGATGCGAGTGATCTCGAATCGTCCTTCCAGCGTGAGGGTGTCGGTGTGCTCGGCTCGAAGGAGCTGACTGAGGCGGACTTCGAGGCAGGAGACGAGCGTGTCGTCCAGTACGGCGGCGTCGTACGTGGTCACTGCTGCACCTCTGTCGTTGTGCGACGGGTGCGGCCCGGGGCACCCAGGTCCACGCCGTACTCCAGCAGTTCGCCGTCGACGTCCAGGAAGCGTGCGGTCAGTACAAGGATTGCCGCGACGGTGTCGGCCTCCAGCTCCAGGAGCTCGAGGTCGCGTTCCGTCGCGATGCGAGCCGACTCGTCATCCACGCGTTTCGCGACATGCCGCCCGGTGGCCCGAGCGATCAAGTCGAGCGACAACCCGCCTTTGAGTCGCTCGCTCCGCGCCAACTCGGGTACGGCCTGGGCGAACTCCGCTGGGATCCATGACGTGGAGTGGGAGACGATGCCATGACCGTCCCGGTAGACACGGCTACGGCGAATCACGTCGCCACCAGGCGAAATGCCCAACACATGAGCGACGTCTTCGGGAGCCTCGACTATGCCGGCGGTGTGGCCGGACGACTTCTCTCCGACGCCCCACGACGACTGCGTCTTGCTGCTGCGGTCGTGTCGCTCCGCCCCGGAGGACAGCGAGATGGGGCGTTCCATCACCTCGGTGCCGACGCCCGGGATGCCCTGTACGAGCTTCTCCTCGCGCAGCAGTCGCATGGCTCGGTCCGCGGTGGCTGTGCTGACCCCCCACTCTGCCGCCAGCGTCTTGATGCTGGGCAGGAGGTCGCCCGGCGAGAGCTCCCCGGAGCTGATCAAGTCGCGGTAGTGGCCCGCGATGCGCGCGTACGGCGGCCGATTGTCGGCTCGGGGTGGCCCTGACATGTGCCTTCGCCTCCTTCGACTCTCTCTGGATGCCTCACTATACCGCTTGACACGTGAGGGTACCTGATGCACCCTGATGTATGTAAGACCTGGTGATCCTCCGGGAGCACCGAGTGAGCACCACCGCAAGACCGCAGTAGTTGTCCGCCCTTCGGGGCGGCCGGGGTAGCCCTCAGCTTGCTGAGGGCGCGAGAGCACCATCGAACTCCCCCGGAGCCTGACGGCCGCGACGACTGTGTACACGTCGCAGCGCTGTGCGCTGTCTGTCCTACGGGACGCCGGCCTCGTGCCGTGCGGCCCGGAGGGCAGAGAGAGCATCGCGACGCGCTCCCTGCCACTCCGCCCCACGAGGAGTCCAGATGTCAGCTTCCACCCTTGAGCGCACCGCCCGCCCCCGTCGGAGCCGGACCCGCTCCCGCACCGTCAACGCCCGTCCGGCGCTGGCCCTCTCCACCCTCAAGTCCCACCAGTACGACCTGCGCCCCGCCTGTGTGTCGCTGATCTGCCCCGACTGCAAGACGTGGGTGCCGATCACCGGCCTCGGGACCAAGAAGCCGAAGGTCGTGCCGCACGACACCGGCCGCACGTGGAAGGACGCGGCCGTCCGCTGCCGCCTGGGCAGCAACCGCCTGGTCGCCGTCGACGTCACGGTCCGGACGTGGCAGGAGGGCCTGGAGGACGGTCACGCGGAGACCGGCCACCGCCGCCGGACCACCGTGCGGCGCAAGCCCAAGATCGCGGTCGCCCCGGCCGTCAGCCAGATCGCCGCGCAGAGGCAAGCGCCAGCGGATGACGAGCGCGGCAACGACCGGCCCCTGTGGCTGCTGCGCAAGGAACAGTGGGAGGCGACCGGATCCGCGGTCCGTGACGCCGACACCCGCCGCGCGGAGCTGCCCGCCGGTGACGCGCCGCTGGGCGCGCCGCGGGTGCCGCTCAAGACGCTGCACCCCGAGCGCCGCGCGAGCTGACCCGCTCCGGACGAACGACCACGGCCCCGGCTGCCCTTGAAGTGGGGCGGCCAGGGCCGTGGCTGCTCGTACGACACGAACAGTCTGAACAGCACGACAGCCCCGGTGACTTGAGACCCTCCGGGGCTGTCCAGGACCCGATTGGAGACCTGATGCCCACCAGCATCGCACGGAACGACGGCGACTCGGACCCGATCATGGATGAGGCCCTGCGCCGCGTCCGGCAGGGGAAGTGATCAGCATGGACTGGCGCCACAACGCGGTCTGCCGCGAAGAGGACCCCGAGCTGTTCTTCCCCATCGGCAACACCGGCCCGGCACTCCTGCAGATCGAGGAAGCCAAGGCCGTCTGCCGCCGCTGCCCGGTCATCGAGCAGTGCCACCAGTGGGCGCTGGAGTCCGGACAGGACTCGGGCGTGTGGGGCGGGCTGTCCGAGGACGAGCGGCGCGCGATTAAGCGGCGTGCCGCCCGCAACCGCGCCGCGGCGAGGAAGGCGGCGGGATGACGGACGCCGACCAGAAGCGTCTGGAGGACGCGCTCCGCCGGACCAACGAGCAGCACGACTTCGGTCGCCGCGCTCACGGCTGAGCGCCCCGCACCGCAGCCATGCGGTGGTACGGGCGTCGACGGTGCCGGTGAGGACGGTCTGGACCGCGTCGAGCAGCCCGAGCAGCAGGACGAGGCCGGCGCAGCAGAGCACCCACCGGGTGGCAGGGGCGCGCGCCAGCAGAAGATCGAGGGCCCGGCCCAGTGCGGCCGGCAGCAGCAGCCCCGCACCTGTCGCGGCGATGCTCACCAGGCACAGCGCCAGGCAGCGCGCCCCGCTGTACCGGGTGGCGGCGCGCAGCAGGGTGCGCGCGTGTCCGGCCGCCGGGTCGTCGTCGCCGCGCGGGGTCATACGGGCCTTTCCTGGGGCGGGAAGGACCCCGGGCGGCCCCTCCCCGAAGGGAGGGAGCCGCCCGGAGCGAGCAGACCGCAGGTCAGAGACAGAGCAGTACGCTCGCGGCGCTGATGCAGGAGAGCAGGCTCACCGTGCTGTTGCCGCCGCCGTCCGTGCGCTCTTCGGTCTCGATGGTCTGCAGGTCGAGAAGTGCCATGGTGTGTCCTTCCATTGGGTGTCCGTCCGTGGTCATCCGTGGGGACGGGGTGGTGTCACGACTCCGCGGGCTCGCGCAGCCGCGTCAGTGGGGCCGCCTGTTCGGCGGCGGGAGGAACGGCAGGTGGGCGTCGGTCGCCGGGTCGAGGGCCGCGCCGAGCGCCAGCAGGCACCCTGCCGTTCCGGTGGCGAGGTCCATGGAGAGCCGCATCATCTGGTGCCCGGGGAAGGCCAGTTGGCCCTGGTAGGCCATCGCGAACCAGCCGAGCCCGGCGATCTGCGCCGCCAGCCGGTCCTCGGTCGCGCCCGGCGCGGTCGTGCGGCTGAGGTGCAGGATCATCCCGGCGCGGCCCTGGAAGAGGCCGGGCTGCGCGTAGAACCGTGAGGTCGCGGCGGTGATCACCCCGGAGCGGGCCGTCCCGAACTCCCCGTCCAGCGCGGGGGAGTGGGCCACGAGGTCGTCGAGGACCATGCCGAGGCCCGCGCTGCCGTCGCCGAGGTAGGGCAGCGTCCGCCAGCCCTCGTCGACCTCCAGCGACCCGTTCTCGCGGGTCACGCAGGACGCCAGGTCCCGGCGCAGGGCCACGGCCGCCGCCTCCAGCCAGGCCTTCTCGCCGGTCCACTCGTACTGCCGCAGCATGAGCAGCGCGGGGCCGCTCGCGCCGCGCAGCAGTCCGGCGCGCGGCCGGGACGTGGCCGGGACCGGCTCGGTGAGCCGCTGGACGAGGATCCGCGCCGCCTCGTGGGCCCGCTCGCCCAGCTCAGCCTCGCCGGTCGTACGGGCCAGCTGCCCGAGGACGAGCCCCAGGCCGGCCAGGCCGCCGTGCAGGTCGGAGGACAGCTTCTGCCCAAGTGGACGGTCCTGTTCGTCCTCGCCAACCAGGCGGGCGCCATGATCGTCATCCAGCTGTCCACCGCGGCGGGCAAGGCCTCGCCGGTCGAC
>NZ_JBEXSH010000047.1:0-20126 GCF_040613555.1 Streptomyces sp. NPDC006265 | reverse complement strand
GGGGTTTCGGCCGGTGCGGCGAGTGGGGGTACCCCCTGCTCGAGCGGAGTCGAGAGCGTGGGGGAGCGTGCCGGGCGTCGTGACGGGGCGAACGTTGCCTGTCGCGGCACTAGCTGCTGCGCTGACATCACTTGCTGACCAGCACGAACACCGATCGGATCGCCTCCTGGCTGCCGGACCGGAATGAGGTCAGGGGGCGGCCAGGGCGTTGAGCGCGGCGTCGAGTCGGGCGGTGGCTTCGTCGGCGACGGGCTTGAGGGAGTCGAGCCCGGTGAGCGTCACCATCGTGCCCGGGTCGAGAGCCTGGACGAGCGTCTGATCGCCGTCGCGGCGCACGACGACGTTGCAGGGAAGCAGCAGGCCGATGGAGCGGTCGGCCTCCAGCGCCCGGCGCGCGAGCGGCGGGTTGCAGGCGCCCAGGATCAGGTAGTCCTCCATGTCGTGGCCGAGCTTGGCCTTCAGGGTGGCCGTCACGTCGATCTCGGTGAGGATGCCGAATCCGTGGTCGGCCAGGGCCTCGCGTACGGCGGTGACGGCGGTGTTGAAGTCGGTGGCTGCCAGGCGAACGGTGCGGTCGTAGGGCACAGACCCTCCCGGATAGTACGGAACGATTGATTCCTCTATACCCCGCCGGGTACCCGCAGGATGCCAGGCGACGCCTTGAGCGGGGTGGTTTCCATGGACGGAATACCCCCCGAGGTATAGCTGTTATGGTGAGGGTCAGATACCCCCCGGGGTAAACCGTCCGAGAGGAGTCGTGAGCCGTGTTCTTCGTTGACACCCTGGAGTTCGAGGGCCTGGGCAACCGCAGCTACCTGGCCGGCGGCCCCAGTGCCGCGGTGGTCGTCGACCCGTCGCGCGACATCGACCAGGTCATCGCCGCGGCGGCCCGCCGCGGGGTGCGTGTCGCCTTCGTGGCCGAGACCCACGTGCACAACGACTACGTCACCGGCGGCCTGGAGCTGGCCCGCGTGACCGGCGCTCAGTACCTGGTTCCGGCCGGGGCGCACGTGTCCTTCGACCGGACCCCTGTCGCCGACGGCGACACCGTGACGGTGGACGAGGGCTTGGTGCTGCGGGCGATCGCCACTCCCGGGCACACCCCCCACCACACCTCCTACGCTCTGACCGAGGACGGTCGCGGTGTGGCGGCGTTCACCGGAGGGTCGCTGCTCATCGGCACGGTCGGCCGCCCCGACCTGGTCGAGCCGCGGCTGACCGAGCAGCTGGCCCGCGCCCAGCACGCCTCCGCCCACCGGCTGGCCGACGAGCTGGACGACGAGGTGCCGGTGCTGCCCACCCACGGGTTCGGCAGCTTCTGCTCCTCCTCCCAGGCCGAGGGGGACGCGACCACGATCGGCAAGGAACGCGAGACCAACGACGCGCTGACGCTGGACGTGGACACCTTCGTCGCCCAGATGCTCGCCGGGCTGGACGACGTGCCCGCCTACTACGCGCACATGGGCCCGGCCAACACCGCGGGCCCCGCGCCGGTCGACCTCACCCCGCCGAGGCGTGCGGACGCGCAGGAGATCGCCTCCCGGCTGGCCGCGGGCGAGTGGGTGGTGGACCTGCGCAGCCGCGTGGCCTTCGCCGAGGGGCACGTGGCCGGCTCGTTCAACTTCGAGGGCGAGGGCAAGCTCGCCACCTACCTGGCCTGGCTGATCCCCTGGGGCAAGCCCGTCACCCTGCTGGCCGACACCCCGGAGCAGATCGCCGATGCGCAGCGGGAGCTGGCGCGGGTGGGCATCGACCGCCCGGCCGCCGGCGCCACCGGCGACCCGGCCGGCTGGGTCCGCGAGGGCGAGCAGCTCGCCTCCTTCCCCCGCGCCCGCTTCTCCGACCTCGCCGGTGTCCGTGAGCGAGGCGACGACGTCGTCGTTCTGGACGTGCGCCGGGACTCGGAGCGTGCGCGTGGCTACATCGACGGATCCGTTCACATCCCGATCCACGAGCTGCACGGCCGCATCGGCGAAGTACCGCCCGGAACGGTGTGGGTGCACTGCGCCGGCGGGATGCGCGCGGCGATCGCCGCCTCCCTGCTCGACGCCGCCGGCCGTGAGGTAGTCGCCGTCGACGACGGCTTCGACGCCGCCACCGAGGCGGGATGGCCCACACCCGCCCAGGCGGCACCACTGACACGCCCTTCCGCGCCACTTGCACGAAAGTGATCAAACGATGTTGTCGCCTTTTCGCCGCGGCCCCGGCCGCCTCACCCCCCGGCTGGCCCACCAGCAGACCAGCGACGGCACCGCCGTCCTGCTGGACGTCCGCGAAACACCTGAGTGGAACGCCGGGCACGCTCCCGACGCGCTGCACCTGCCCCTTTCCCGTCTGGCGGCAGGGGCGTCGCTCCCAGCGGCCACGCAGGGCAGACCAGTGGTCACGATCTGCCGCTCCGGTCACCGCTCCCAGCAGGCCGCCAAGCTGCTGACCGCACACGGCGTGCAGGCCACGGACGTCACCAGCGGCATGACCGCCTGGGCGCGTGCGGAGCTGCCGGTCATCGGTCCCGGCGGCAGCAACGGTGTCATAGCGTGAGTGCTCTGATCCTGGCCCTGATCGCGGGGGCGGTGGTCGGACTCGCGCTCGGCGCGCTCGGCGGGGGGCGGCAGCGTCCTGGCCGTCCCGGCGCTGATTTACCTGCTTGGCTTCACCCCGGCCGCCGCGACCACCGCCAGCCTGATCATCGTCACGGCCACCTCACTCACCGCCCTGTACGCCCACGCCCGCACCGGCAACGTCCGCTGGAAAGCCGGCGCCCCTGTTCGCCGCGGCCGGACTCCCGCCCGCGGCCGCAGCAGGAGCCGCCGCATCCCGCCTGCCCCAGCCGGTATTGACCGCCGCGTTCGCGGCCATCGCCGCACTCGCCGCCGTCATGATGCTGCGCCCCAGCCGCACCGCCACCGGTCCGGCAGCCGGCGAGGCAAGGACCGCCAAGGCCGCCGGAACCGGCGCAGGGCTGGGCGCGCTGACCGGACTGCTCGGGGTCGGCGGAGGCTTCCTCGCCGTCCCGGCCCTGGTCACCGTGCTGGCATTCGAGATGCAGGCCGCCGTAGGCACCAGCCTGCTGGTCATCTCGGCAAACGCGCTGGCTTCCCTGGCCACCCGCGGCGCCACCACCGCCGGTGTGAACTGGGCGGTCATCGGCCCCTTCACCGGGGCGGCGATCCTGGGCGCCTGGGACGGCAAACGCCTGGCCGCCAAGGTCACCGGCACTCTGCTGCAACGGACCTTCGCCGTCGTACTGCTGACCGTGGCCGCCTTCATGCTCATCGACGCCCTCACCTGATGAGTCAGACGGATGGTCGGCGTCGCGGCACCACGGCTCAGGCCAGAGACAGGAACAGCTTCTCCAGCCGGGTGCGCATCTGCTCACGGTCGCCGGAGGCCGCCATGTCCGTGTCGGTCAGGCAGTGCTGCAGACCGGTGGCGATGATCGCGAAACCGGCCTTGTCCAGAGCCCTGGACGCCGCGGCGAGCTGGGTGACGACGTCCTCGCAGTCCCGCCCCTCCTCGATCATCTTGATCACACCGGCGATCTGACCCTGCGCCCGGCGCAGCCGGTTGACCACCGTCTTCAGTTCCTCGGCCGCCATCGCCAGTTCCACAACCCACGCTCCTTCGAGATACCCCCTTGGGTATCCTACCGAAGGGGGTAACCCGAACCAAGCAAAGGAAAATCCCGTGGCACCCACTACCGCCCTCACCGCCGGCCAGGCCAATGCCCGCCTGCACGAGCTGACCGTCATCGACGTGCGCACCCCCGGCGAATACGCCTCCGGCCACCTGCCCGGCGCCCACAACATCCCCCTCGACCACCTCGATGCCGCCCTGCCCGCCCTGAAGACCGCGGCAGACCGCGGCGACCTCCTCATCGTGTGCGCCTCCGGCACCCGCTCCGCCCAAGCCTGCCGGCGCCTGGCCGACCAGAACATCACCGCCGCCACCCTCACCGGCGGCACCACCACCTGGACCCAGCTCGGCCACGACACCCACCGCCCGGCCGGTAACCGCACCCCCTGGGCCATGGACCGCCAAGTCCGCCTCGCCGCCGGATCCCTCGTCCTGACCGGCCTGCTCGCCGGACAACGGTGGAATGCGGCCCGCTGGCTCTCCGCGGGCGTCGCGGGCGGCCTGGTCTTCTCTGCCCTCACCAACACCTGTGGCATGGCCAAGATCCTGGCCAAGCTCCCCCACAACCAGCCCAAGGCCACCGACCTGGACGACACCCTCGCCGCCCTGACAGGCTGACCCCCTGGGCTCGGCGCGGCCTTCTTCTGCGTCGCGCGGGAGAAGGGCGACTGCGAGCAACAAGACCACCTGGCGCTTAAAAGACCGGCCACCCAGTCAGCATGCGCAGCGAGTGAGCCGCTATGTCACGGCCCACTGCCCGGCCGACTGCCACCGAGTGGCCCCGGGAACGGCCAAGCTTCGATCTCCCACCCAAGAACGGGAGAGCCGAAAGTGACGGCTGCGCACTGACGGGGGCGTCAGTGACCGAAAATATGCCGACCGCGACGGCGATGACCCGACTGTGACGGCAGCGGCTCCCGCCCTTCTCCCTGAGCCGACGGGGATTCGGATGCGGATGCGAGGACCGCATTCATGCGACGGCGCCGCTTCAGTCCGGAGGCGAACGCCGCCAGCCCAAGGCAAAAGATCAGTGCCAGCGCCACGCCCGACAGGAAGAGCCCCGGCGCATTCAGCGTCGCGATCTGACTGCCGAAGATTTCCACTGCGTACTCAGGACCGCCCGAGAAGTTCTCCACCACGGCGATAGCCACGAACGCACCGGTGCCCAACACGAGCAAGAGCCCCAACACGAGCATCGCTCTCACCTCCTCCCTCCTCATGGGCCTTTCTTACCGATATACCCGAATCGAGGTGCCCGACACGGCTTGAGGCGCCCTGGCAACAGCCGCGCCCCTGAAGGACGACGGGCTCCGGGTCCCGGGTTTCCGGAAGGCGAAGCCCACCGATGCTTCGCGACACCGTGCGTCCCGCGACCGGCTCTTCTGTGGGACGCACGGTGACCAACGGTCCATACCGTCAGAGCTGATCCGTTCATCTCCGGTCGACAGCTCAGCTTTCCCTGATGGACCCTGGATTTGAGGGACCGATCCTGCAAGTGGAGGGCCTCGAGATGGAATGGTGGATCTGGCTCATCATGGCTCTCGCAATCCTCGCGGCTGTCGCCCTCTGCATCGTGGCAATCCAGGCGCGGCGCAGGTCAGGTGGTGTGATTGCGCAGGGCCGTCGGGCTCCGGGTAGAGGGGGGCAGAAGCCATGACCGTCTACATGCGGGCCAGCGAGATCTCCGGTAAGCCGGTAGTGACCTTGGCAGGGGACGACATCGGACAGGTCAAGGACCTCGTCTACGACTCCGTAACGGGCAGCATCCGATGCTTCACCCTGGCCGGCCGCGGCCTGTTTGCGGGCCCACTCCACCGCGCCCTTCTATGGGAGAGCGTTCACGGTCTGGGGCCGCACGCGGTCATGGTGAGCGACGAGAACTCGCTGGAAGAGGACGACACCGCCGCCAGGCCGAGTGGGGAAGAGCGTGCCGGGGTCAACGTGCTGGGTGTCGCGATCACGTCCCGCAACGGCGTACAGCTGGGTATCGTCACAGACGCCATCGTCGCGACGGGTCGGGCACCGGTGGTGGCGGGCTACGAGGTCGAAACGGGCGAGCGCCGACGGGTTCTGCTGCCGGTCGTCGGTCCCGTCACCGTCTCCGACGAACGTCTGCTCGTCCCCGATGCCACCGCGCAGCACAGCGCCGGTGACCTGGCAGGCTTCGGCACCGCCGTCGAAAGCCTGCGTACCCGCCTCCAGCACGACCAGCGGGAGGGCTGACGATGCTGTTCACCAAGGCCCGAGGCAGGGCGGTCATGGACCTGACAACAGCCGAGACGGTCGCAACAGTCGCCGCGTGCACCGTCGCCCCGTCACCGGCACGTATCGCCGGTCTACGCCTGAAGACCCGGGGCCGCGGCCACCACATCCTTCCCTGGGAAGACGTCCAGTCTTTCGGCACGGACGCGGTCGCCGTCGAAGAGGCAAGCCGGATCCGCGACGAGAAGGACATAGACCCCGGCGGTCACGCTCACACCGGGCACGACCCCATCGGCAAAGCCGTACTGACCGAGACGGGGCTCGAGAAGGGAACCGTAATCGACGTCGAGTTCGACGACCGATCAGGACGCATCGTCCATCTGCTGACCGCTGAGGAGCAGATCCGGGGCGAAGAGCTCTTGGGGGTCGGCAGTTACGCGGTGGTGGTTGCCGTTCCTCAGTGACGAGCCACGCCGTGATCGACTTCGGCGCAGGCGCAAGCGGTGCGGAATGCCGGTTCGGCGAAGCACGCACGCTGTTGGAGCCGGTGATCGCGGTTCGGAAGGCCCTGCACCGCTCGGCCGGCGGCCACCACGACAGGTACGAGGCATGGGAGATGCTCCGGCTCACCGAGCTCACCCGCCTCGTCGACGAGGCACTCGCCGGACGATGGCCACACGGGCGCAGCGGCTGACCGCTCGACCGGCCGTGGCGCGTCACAAGCGCGGCCAAGGCTCCGGACGGTTCCCATGCCCGGCATCCAGAGTGACGGCGGTCATCGACAGCGCCGTCGCGACCGGGCACGGCTCGTCGGCCGATCCGACGGAGATCTGGAGCCGATCCGCCGGCCTTCGCCTGGGGTGCCCCTCATTTTCCGCCTCCTGCCACTCTCTCTCCCTCCCCCGCCGCGGCTCGGTCGGCCGGTCGGTCCGCGGTGGTGACGCCCGCAGGTCGGTCGATCACGTCGCCTTTCCTGGGCGGGGCTCGCTCGGGCCTGGGCGGCCGATGCGTACGCTGGGGCGCGTGCACCTGCTGCCAGACCCCGTTCGTCGGCTTGCCGCCTGGTGCGCCGTGATCCTCTTGGTCGCAGGCGTCGCCTATGTCGTGATCCAGGTGTTCCTGGCCCTCTGGCTGGCCCTCGTTCCAGCACTGCTGGCCCTGCTCGGCACCGCGCTGCTCCGCCCCCTGCACCGGTGGCTGGTGGTGAAGGTGAAGGCCAATCGGTCCGTTGCCGCCGGACTCACCTGCGCCGCTGTCCTCGCCGTGGTCGGCGGCGCCGTGTACGTGGCCACGGCCGCACTGGTCGACACCTGGGGCCAGATCGTCCTGTCGGTGCGGAGGGCGGTGCGGCAGCTGGCCGATCAGTTCGGTGCGTCGGGCACCTCCCTCGAGGACCTCGCCGATGACGCCCTCGACCTGCTGGGCAGGTTCGGCGGGACAGCCGCGTCCAGCATCGTGGCCGGGGTCGGCGTCGCCGCTCAGGTGCTCGGCATGGCGGTGCTCGCCCTGCTGCTGGTCTTCTTCTTCCTGCGCGACTCCGACCGCGCCGCCGGCACCCTGCGCTCCCTCGTCCCGCGCGGCAGCGCCGACGTCGTCGAGGCGATGGCACGGCGGGCGTTCCAGGGCGTCGAGGGGTTCATGCGGGGCACCACCGTGGTGGCCCTCATCGACGCGGTCTGCATCACCGCCGGCCTGCTGGTCCTGCGCGTCCCGGGAGCCTTCGGGCTCGGCGCCATCGTCTTCATCGGCGCCTACGTCCCCTACCTCGGCGCACTCACCTCCGGGGCCGCGGCCGTGCTGGTGGCGCTCGCCGACCGCGGGCTCGCCATCGCGCTGTGGGTGCTCGGGGTGGTTCTCGTGGTCCAGGTACTCGAAGGGAACATCTTCCAGCCGATGGTCCAGAGCCGGACCGTGCACATTCACCCGGCAGTGATCCTGGTGGCGCTCACCGCGGGCGGGGCCGTGGCCGGGATCATCGGTGTGCTCCTCGCGGTGCCGGTCACCGCCGCGGCGTTCGGCGTTGTGCAGGAACTCCGTGAGCGATTCTCACAGTCCGAAGGGCCGGCTGCCGCGGGGCCCTCCGCGAAGCCGGCCGCAGACTCCTAGGTGTGCCCGCCGGCGAACACACGACCGCGCGCCGCTGCTGGCGACGTCCGGCTCCCTTCTCGACTCGCACCGGCGGCCGGGCCCCGCTGTCCTCCCGCTGGACCGGGCGGCGGCCCGGTGTTTTCCCCTGACACCGATGCGCGCCCCTCGACGGCCGTCTCGGCATGCATGCGGGGATGGGCAGGGGGACGCTGTAGGTAGGCAAGGTAGGCAAGGGCTCCGTCATCAGTCACCGCTCGTTCGTTCGACGTTCCGGACAGGCTGCGGTCCGAGCCCCGGACAGCCCCGGGAGGGTGAGGGGGGTGAGGGGTGTACAGCTGTGGAGAAGCGGGTGCGGGAGCTCAGCGAGAGCGATGACGATCCGGCTGGCTTGCACCTGGCCGGCCTGGGATTGCTCGACGACCAAGGCACCGTGGTGGGATGGAGCCGATGTGCGCAGGATCTGACCGGCTATCGGGACCCCGAGGTGATCGGCCGTTCGGCCTTCGAGGTCCTCGTGGATCCCCGCGATCTGCCGGCCGTCAGGAATGCCGCGGCGATACGCCGGAAGGCCGGTGCCTGGTTCGGGGTGCTGATGGTGCGGCACCGCAGCGGTGGCCAGGTGGAACTTGGGTTCAGGGTCTCCTCATTGTCACGCGGCGGTGTACGCGAGTGGTGCCTTGCCGGGGCGTGCGCAGTTGATGTTCTGGAGTGGCAGAGGGAGCGCGCGGTTCGCGACAGTTGTACCGCAGGTGCCCCGTGGGCCTGGTCGTGCACGCCCGCGACATGAGGATTCTTCGGGTCAACCGAGCGATCGAGCGGTTCGCCGGGGTCGCGGCCGCGGAGATCCGTGACAGGCCCCTCGGGGCCATGCTCGTCCCGGACGACGCGCGAAAGGCAGTGGGCCGGGTGCGCCAGGTGCTGCGGTCGGGGGGATCGCTGGTCCACTCGGAGCAGTACGCCCGCTTGGAACGTGACCCGCCGCGAGAGCGCGTCGTATCGGTGTCGTCCTTCCCCAGGAAGGGTCCTGCCGGTCAGGTCCTGGGGGTGGCCGAGATGATCGAGGACGTCACCGACCGCCACCGTGCCCAGGGGCGCCTGGCGCTGCTCGCCGAGGCCGGCTCACGCGGGGGAACGACCCTGGACATGGGACAGACCGCCTGGGAACTCACTGATGTGATCGTCCCTCACCTCGCCGACCATACGTCGGTGGATCTGCTGGAGCCGGTCGTACGGGGTGACGAGCCGGCGCGTGCCCTGATGGAGGCTCGGTGGCCACGTGCAGCGGCGGCGGACGGGAACACGGTCCGCGTGCCTCACGGGTTGAGCCGTTCGACTACGTACCAGGGACGCCGCAGGCAACTCTATGCGCGCCGTGAACGACTTCCTACCCTCGGTCGTGGAAATCACGACCGAGGATGGGCTGGGCTCCGGGGTCCTCTACGACACAAGGGGCCACATCGTCACCGATGCCCGTGCCGTGGGCGAGCACTGCCGCTTCTACGTCGATCTCGCCGACCGCCGGGATGCCTTGAAGGCCGAGCTGGTTGGCCCCTATCCGGCCAACGATCTTGCTGTCATCCGTCTGAAGTCCCGCCGTCCGGGCTGCGCCCGGCAGTGTTCGCCGACAGCGAGGTCGACGTCGGACAGATCGTGCTCGCCATGGGCAACCCCCGGGGGCTGTCGAGCAGCGTCAGCCAGGGCATCGTTTCCGCGATCGGCCGGCGTGTCTCCAAGCCGGCCGACGGTGGCTCCGCGCCCGGCACGATCCCCAACATGGTGCAGACATCGGCCGCCATCAACCCCGGCAACAGCGGGGGTGCGCTGGTCGACCTCTCCAGCCAAGTGATCGGTATCAACACCCTCGGCGCTGTAGACCAGCAACTGGGCGGGGCATCGGCTTCGCCGCCCCCAGCTCCACCATCACCAGCATCGCGGACCAGCTCATCGAAGACGGCAAGGTCACCAGCAGCGGACTCGCCGCCCTTGTCACGGTACGCACCGTCCTCAAAACCGACTCCTCGCCGGCGGGCGCGGCCCTCGTCACCGTCGCGGACGGCGGCCCCGCGGACGAGGCGTCTTTGTGTCCCGGCGACATCATCACGGCCCTCGGCGACACGCCGATCACCGCCGTGCAGACGCCGGCCGAAGCACTGGCTGCCCACAGCCCCGGCGACAAGGTCTCCCCCACCTGTTACCGCGCGGGAAACTCCCACACCGCGCAGCTGACCCTCGACACGCTCAGGAGTCCCTGAGTGCCTGCGGGCGTTTTCGTGCTCGCAGTCTCCTCCGAAGCCGTCCGCCCGGGCGCCGGAGGGGCGGCTCTGAAGACCGCCCGGTACCTGGCCGTCTCGCCCTCGCTGGTCGGACTCGGCGGCAATCCGCCGCGCCGGCCACCCTCATCACCGCAATCGCCTTGGCCGTGGTTGCCCTCGGCTTCGGATCCGTCCACGAGCGGACTGGGGCCCAGACGCTCCCACGAAGAGCCGCACGAGGAAGCCGATCGCGTCGCGTACCGCAGACTCGGGCAACGCCGATCCTTCCTGCGGCTTGAGGGCGGTTCAGGCAGCCGGGGATGTGTGGGAGCGGCATCTGGTGTCCGCCACGCTGCCCCGCGCCTGATGCGGGCGCGGCACCGGAGATGGCGTGTGCGCCCACCACGGATGACCCTCCCCTCACTCCGACAAAACGCCCCTTCCTGCGTTTCGCGGCATAAGATGCGGGATACTCCGGGCTCGCCTTCTCCATCCGAAGGACCGGGCATGCCCGTACGGCGGCTCCCGGCCCCACATTGCAGAGGTGCAGCCATGTCTCACGCGCCCCGCGCCGAACCCGCGAACACCGTGTTCACACCGATGCCAGGTCCGGGGCCGTGCCCCTCAGGGAAGCTCTCCGGCAGAAGCGGACGGCCGTACACGGCAGTCGTGACCGGCGCCTCCTCCGGCATCGGCGCGGCCGTAGCGCATCGCCTGTCCGTTGAGGGATGGCGACTCGTCCTCAACGGACGGGACACAGCACGCCTGCGGGACGTGGCCCTCCGGACCGGAGCCTCGCACTTCCCGGCAGATCTCACCGTGCCCGGCATGGAACAGCGGCTGACCCGGTTCGCCCTCGATCAGTCGGGGCGCGTCGACCTGCTGGTGGCCGGCGCCGGTGTCGGCTGGGCCGGCGACTTCGTGTCCATGCCCCCGTCCACGCTCACCGAGGTCATCGAAACGGATCTCCTCGCCACGCTGCGTCTGGTGCAGCAGGTGGTGCCCCACATGATGGAGCAGGGCCATGGGCGGATCGTGCTCATCGGGTCCCTTGCGGGCGTGGTGGGGGTACGGGGCGAGGCCGTGTATTCGGCGGCCAAGGCAGCGGTGAGCACCTTCGCCGACGCCTTGCGGTACGAGTTGCGCGGCACCGGCGTGGAACTCAGCCACGTGGTGCCGGGCGTGGTCGACACGCCCTTCTTCGAGCGGCGCGGAGCCCTCTACCCGCGGTCCAGACCCAGGCCGGTACCCCCCGAACGGGTGGCGGACGCCGTGTGGACCGCGGTCCGCCGAGGCAAGGACGAGATCTACGTTCCCGGCTGGCTGCGTCTGCCGGCGCGCGTGCACGGCGCGGCACCGGCCGTGTTCAGACGTCTCGCCTCCGTCTTCGGATGACCGGCGGTACGGCGTGCTCACCGTGGTTCTCGCCTTGCTCGCGGCACTGTCCAACGCCTCGGCCTCGGTGCTGCAGCGACGAGCTGCGGCGGACGGGACACAGGGCGCAACCGGTGCACGGGAGACCCTACGGTGGCTAGGACAGGTGCTCCGGCGGCCCTATTGGGTGGCGGGTGCCCTCCTGCTCGCGCTGACCACCGTTCTGCAGGCCGCCGCTCTGCGCCTGGGCGGCCTTGCCCTCGTCCAGCCGCTGATGGCAGCCGAGCTTCTGTTCACGCTGGTAGTCGGCAGTGTGGTCTTCCGACGGCGTCCGGACAACAGGACATGTCTGGCGTTCCTCGCTCTCGCCGTCGGGTTGGCCCTGTTCCTGACGGCGGCCGCCCCGGCAGCCGGCCGGTCCACGGCATATCCGGAGCGTTGGCTCCCGGCCGCCGTAGGGGTGCTGGGTGTTGCGATCGGCTTGACGGTTGCGGCCCGCCCGCTACGGGGCGCGCCTCGCGCGGCGCTGCTGGGGCTCGCGTCCGCCGTGTGCTTCGCCGCCACCGCCGCGCTCCTCAAAGAGACGACCGACCGGCTCCGGCACGGACTGGGCGCCCTGCTCACCGCCTGGCCCGCGTATGCCACCGTCGCCATCGGGGTCGTCGCCTTCCTGTTGCTGCAGGGTGCATTGCGGGCCGGGACACTGGCCGCGTCCCAGCCCGCCCTTACCCTCGGAGACGCCCTGACGAGTGTGACGCTGGGATGGGTACTCTTCGGGGAGCGGATCGCACTGGGAGCGCGCGTGGTGCCGGAACTGATCGGCGTGGTCCTCATGGGAGCGGGAAGCGTCGGGCTGGCGCGTGCGCTTGCGACCGCCGGAACCTGGGACACGAAGACGGCGGTGCGGGGGGTTCCGCCACGGACATCCGAGGAGCGGCGCGGGAGCCGTCCGGAGACCGGTGGAACGGCCTGGAGCGACGCGCGCGAGTCGGACGAGAGGACTCACGGTCCGTGACCGGCCGGCTCGGTTCCTCAGGCGCACGGGCCACGGCGGCCGTACTGGCTCCCGCGGTCGTCGGCGCCGCGGCGCACATCGTCCCGGCGGCCACGTGGATCCCCGCGGTGCGCCGCCGTTGTTTCCCCGGTCTGGCGGGCGTCGGCCGTCCCGATCATGTCGCCCTCACATTCGACGACGGACCCGACCCCGCGTCCACCCTCCTCTTCCTCGATGCCCTGGACGCCCTCGGGGTCAAGGCGACCTTCTTCGTTCTCGGCAGCAGCGTCGAACGGCACCGCTCCGTGGCTCTGGAGACCGTCCGCCGAGGGCATGAACTGGGTGTGCACGGCTGGGCTCACGACCGTCCCTGGCTGCCCACTCCCGCTGCCGACGCACGCCTCACGCGCCACGCGGCCGGCTTGCTCCACGACGTGACGGGCCGGTACCCCGGGTGGTACCGGCCGCCCTATGGCATCCTCACCTCCGGGCGCTGGGCCGCCGCTCGCGCGGCCGGTCTGCGCTGCGTGCTGTGGACGGCCTGGGGCCGGGACTGGACGCCGGTGGCCACACCCGCGTCGGTGGCCACGACGGTCGCGGCCGGCCTGCGCGGCGGGGGGACCGTGCTCCTGCACGACACGGACCGGGTGTCCGCCCCTGAATGCTGGCGGGCAGCCCTCGCCGCCCTGCCCGAGATCGTCTCCGTCTGCCGCGCTGCCGGCCTTACGGTCGGGCCACTCGCGGAACACTGGGCGAAGAGCACCGGCACGCGGTGAGCGGAGTGCCCTCCGGATCCATCGGAGGCTTCAGGAAGGCCGCCGTTCCTCTGACGCTCTTGCTACGGCGCCTCCGGCGAGGGTGCCCCGGGAGGCCGGCGAGAACACGAGGCCGGCGAGGAGCGCCCCCCCCCATGCCCACCGCGACATCAGCGATGGTGTCGTCGTAGCCGACCCTCATGAAACCCGTCCGGGTGCTGCTCGATCCTCGAGGGTTGTGTGGTCACGTGAGCCACTCCCTTCGTACGAGTCCTCGACAGCCCATGGAGTCACCCGCTTCGCCGCTGGTGAATCGTCCGGACTCAGCGGAATAACCGGTCCGGCACCGTCTACTCCGTCTGCTCGGCCTCGCGACGGGGCGCGGGGCGGCTGTGGACGTACAGTTCGCGACGGTTGCCGGTCCCCAGGTGCTGGGGCAGTGGAAGTTCGTAGCGCACGGGGCGATGGTGGTCGGCCAGTTGACGTGCGGGATTGTAGACGCGGTTGAACTTCCACAGCATCCGGGCGAAGTTGGTCTGTCCGCGGGCGAGGTTGCCGCCCAGTACGCGCAGGGCGCCCAGCGCGGTCCGCAGCCCCAGGTGCTTGCGGTTGATGACCGCCTGCGTCCGGACCAGTTCGCGGTAGAAGACGTCCAGGGGCAGGGTGGTGGGCACCACGGCGTGCTGAATGTCGAACAGCCGGTAGTCGCGGGTGGTGAGTTTGCGCGACTCGGTGTGCCAGATCTCGGTGCCGGGGTAGGGCGTCATCACGGTGAGGTGCACGATCTCCGGGACGGCCAGGGCGAACTCCCGGACGAGGCGGAAGCGTTCCTCGTCCCATGCCGGGTCCACGATGAGGTTGATCGCGACGTTGATGCCGAGTCGGCGCGCGACCTCCAGGGCACGGAAGTTGTCGTCGGGGGTGACCCGCTTGCGGTAGAGGTCGAGCCCCTCGGCGTCGATGGCCTCCATGCCGAGGAACATGTATTTCAGACCCAGGCGGGTCCAGCGCTGGAAGACCTCTTCGTTGCGCAGCAGCACGTCGCTGCGAGTCTCCAAGTAGTACTGCTTGCGGATTCTGCGGCGCTCCAGTTCCGCGGCGATGGCGTGTCCGTGCTCGGGCCGGATGAAGGCGACGTCGTCGACGATGAAGACGTTGGGCTCCTGGATGCTCGCCATCTCCGCCCCGGCCGCCTCCGGGGAAGCCTTGCGGTAGCTGCGGCCGTAGAAGGTCCAGGCGGAGCAGAACGAGCAGTCCCACGGACATCCCCGGGTGAACTCGATGGAGGCACACGGGTCGAGTTCCCCGATGAAGTACCTGCGCCGATGGCGCATCAAGTCGCGTGCGGGCACGGGACTGTCGATGCCGTGCAGCATCCGGGGTTGGGGACCACGGCCCGCCGGTGTGACGATGCCCGGCACAGTGTCCAGACCGCCGTCCCGGACGGCCGCCAGCAGAGGAGCCATGGCCGGTTCCCCCTCGCCCCGTACGACCGCGTCCAAGGCTCCTTCGCTCTGCGCGAGAACGTCCTCGGCCACGAAGGACACGCTGTGACCACCGAAGAATACGAAGCACCCCGGGTCGGCACGCTTGGCCGCATGGGCGATGGCGATCGCCTCCGGAATGTTGGCGAGATAATTCAGGGACACGCCGACGGCATCGGGCCGGAAGGAGGAGAACGTACGGGCCAGTTCCTTCTCGCCCGTCACCTGGAGGTCCACGACCCTCACCTCGTGCCCCGCGTCGCGGGCCGCACCGGCCACTCTCTCCAGGCCGAGCGGCTCCAGACGCAAGAAGATCTCCGAGTACATCAGGGCGCTGGGGTGAACCAGGAGCAGGCGCATGGTCACCTCGGGATCCGGCCGGAGGGACACGGGGGCGGCCCGGACGCTGCCATCGGGCCGACCGGTGCCGGACGGGCCGGAGCGAACGGCGCCATGTCCCCGGCCGACGGACGCCGAGGCCCTCCGGTACCGGCGCCGAGGCCCAAGGACTCTTCTTCGTCCGACTCGGTCATGTCGCTCCTTCGTACGTCCTGCCGGCGCGGGCGCTCCCGAGCCGACCTCCGGGCCATCACCGACCTGTCGGTACAACAGGAGGGCACCAGTTCCTCAACCATCGCAGCAGCCCACCGGACACGTCCCGCTCAGTGCATACGGAAGGGTGACCCAGCCCGCGGCCGTGCAGGCGTCCTGGCGTCGGACGCGGCGCGACGGCCTGTTCAGCCTCCCGGCCTCCGGACGAAAGAGGGGAGAAGGCGTTGGGTGAGGCACCGCGGCGGCGGTCGGTTCCGGGCGGCTTGTGACCCTGCCGTCGGCTTGAGCTCCTGGGCGTGGTGAGCCGGCTGATGAGCATGTCGGTCAGCGATGCCTTTCCGGAGCAACCTGTGGGGGACCTGGGACTGCGGGCCCATGGGTGGCTTGGTACGCACACGCTACCGCCGCTGGATCGTTGAGGGGCGGCACTGGTCTGCTTGTCGCTGGTCGGCGTCCTGTGTGGCGTCCGGCGTCGCCGCACAGGCTCTGGGAGCCGTACGGCGGTTCGTGCAGTGCTCTGGAGGCCCCTCCTCCTGACGAAACACCGCCGTCCCGCACCCAAGGGAGCTCCAGGCGCATGGGTACGGGGGCGCCGACGGGACCCGCCTCGGCCCAGTGCCGTGGCACCTCGCGCTACTGCGCGCGAAGTGCGGCGAGGGCCAGGGTGGTCGTTTCCGCGGGCGGGCCGTCGATGGAGACCTGCACGCCGTGCTCTTCGGGGGACAGCGGCTCCAGGGTGTCGAGCTGGGACTGCAGCAGGCTTACGGGCATGAAGTGGCCTGAGCGGGCCGCCATCCGGTCGGCGATGAGCTGAGCCGGACCGTGCAAGTGCACGAAGAACACGCGGGGCGAGACAGAGGCCAGCCGGTCACGGTACTGCCGTTTGAGGGCAGAACAGGTGATGACGCCTCCTTGTGCGGAGCGCTCGGCGAGCCACGCGGAGATCGCGTCGAGCCAGGGACGCCGGTCCGCGTCGCTCAAGGGTGTCCCCACCCTCATCTTCTCCACGTTCTGCGGGGGGTGGAAAACATCGCCTTCCGCATACATCACACCCAGTCGCCGGGCCAGGGACTTCCCGATCGTCGTCTTGCCGGATCCCGAGACGCCTGTGACGACGACGAGCGGGCCGGTGCGGTGGTCACTGTCCACCGGCTCGGGCCGGCTCAACGGTCTTCGGTGAGGCTGATGACGACCTTGATGTCGTCGTCCTGGGCGGTGAACGCCACGCCGGCCTTCTCCAGCGGCACCCGCCTGGTGATCATGCGCTCAAGCCAGCCTTGATCCGCCTTGGCCAGTGCGTCGGCGGCCTGACGGTAGTGGCGCAGATTGGCGTTGACCGAGCCGACGACCACATCGTTCTCCAGCACCAGTTGGCGGTTGAGAGTCCCCGCGTCGACCGACAGCTGCCGCCCCTTGGGGGAGACGCCGGTCAGACAGACGATCCCGTACGTGTCGGTGCCCGCCATGGCGTCGAAGACCAGCGAAGCGGCCCCGGTCGCCTCGATGACGACATCGGGGCGGAGGGAGGAGATGACCTGGTCGCTGTCCCCGCTGTGATAGGTCGCCCCCAGGTCCCTGACCAGGCCCGGCTTCGGCCCGGTGGTCACCCGGTCCAGGACATGGACGTCCAGGCCCCGCTGCACCCCGAGCAGCGCCGCCAGCAGGCCGATCGGTCCGGCCCCCGTCACCAGCACCCGGCGCGGTTCGAACCACGCCCGGCCGCCGACCCGTTCGATCTGCTCCCATGCCTTGGCCACCACGGTCGTGGGTTCCATCAGTACGCCCACGTCTCGCAGGGCCGCGTCGAGCCTGACGACGTAGTCGCTCTCCACGGTCCACAGCCGGGCGGCGTAACCGTCGCGCTGTTTGATGCCCCGTTCGGTGTAGCGGCCGTTGCGGCACATGTCGAACTCCCCGTGCGCACAGGCCCCGCACGGCACCGGGTCCGGGCGGCGCACCACACCGACGACCAGGTCCCCCGTGTCGAACCCGGTGCCCGGTGGCGCGTGGCGCACCCGCCCGAGTGATTCGTGGCCGAGCACGAGGTGCTCCTGGCCCGAAGGCGCCCACCCGTACTCACCGGCCACGATCTCCTTGTCCGTGCCGCACACCCCCACCGCCAGCCCCTCCACCAGGAGCTCTCCCCGGCCGGGAACCGGATCGGGTACGTCCCGCACCTCCAGCGACCCGGTGACGAGGGGGCGAACGGTCACGGCACGCATAAGGACCTCCTGGACGATGGCTGAGGTGACATGAGCGCCCGACGGCCCGGACCGCCTGCGGGGCGGGCCGACCTGAAGGCCGGGGCAGCCCGATGCGCGTTCTCCCGGGTGCCCCGCCCGCTCTCCCCTACACGGCTCACGACCCGCGGCGAGCAGGCCCAGGCGCGGATCCTGCCGTCATGCAGCTGGGCTCCTCACGCACCGGCCCGCGTTTACATCGCCGACGCCGGTGAAACCCATGTCAGCCGTCAGGACTCGCAGAGGTACCGTGCCGGCGACCGCGGGCGAGTTCGACGTGCCGGCGCCGCCTCGCACGTCGTGCCGGTCAGGACTTGGGAGAGTGACCATGGCACTGTTTCGCAGAGGTATCACGCGTGGCCGAACGGCCCTGCTCACCGCTGCCCTCCTCGCCTTGACCTCCTGCGGTTCGGAGGAGGGCTTCGATCCCCAGGAGTGGGACGCGCCGGGGCAGAACGGGAAGGTCGGCTCGATGCTGGTCCGCTATGCGCACATGGCGGAACCGCGCGGTGAACCCTGGCAACCGGGAGATGATGTCCCGGTCTACATGTGGCTCTACAACAAGGGGCCCGACGAGGATCGGCTGGTGGGTGCGTCGACGCCGGTCGCCCGATCCGTGGAGATCGTGGACGGTCAGGGCGAACCGGTGCGGGACGGCGTCTCCATCCCCGTCGACGACCTCCAGGGACTCGAGTCCGACGCGACGCATCTCGTCCTGCGCGATCTGCGGCAGACGGTGCGGGGCGGTGAGTTCGTGGAGTTCACCGTGCGGTTCGAGAAGTCGGGGAACCTCGACTTCAAGCTGCCTGCGCAGATCCCGGCCTACGAGTCCGACGCTCCCTCCACCGGGTGAACCGGGGCCGCGGGGCCCGTCAGGTGGAGCCGTCGGTGAACAGGCCGGCACACTGTTCGTCGTCGTCACCGGTCAGCAGCAGCACCTCGTCGCCCGCCCGGAGCTGCGTGGATCCGCTCACCGGGACCAGACGGCCCTCCCGGACGACCACGCTGATCCATGTGTCCTCGCCGATGTCGAGCTCGTCCACCCTGCTTCCCTCGGCCGAGGAATGCCGCTGGACCACATGGCGGGAGACGCCCTCCGGCTTGTCCCTCAGCCGGACGCCGAGTGCCCACGGTTCCAGTTCCACGGACCGCATCGGCACCCGGCACCGCCGCGCCACCGTGGGCACCAGTGAGCCCTGGACGAGGACGGAGAAGACCACGACCACGAAGACCACGTCGTAGAGGCGGTCGGCGTCCGGGGCGCCGGAGCTGACGATGTAACTGCCGAGCAGAACCGGCACGGCGCCCTTGAGTCCTGCGAAGGCCAGGAACACCCGCTCCCCCACGGTCAGGCTCATCGGCCACAGCAAGAGGGCCATGACCACCGGGCGGACCAGGAACGCGAGCACCAAGGCCAGCACCAGTCCGTCCCCCCACGCCCCTTTCCCCGCGAAGGTCCACAGCGGCACGGTCAGTCCGAGCAGCGTGAAGCCGACGATCTCACCGAGGCTGCCCAGAGCTGTGTGGAAACGTTCGATCTCCCTCTTGTACGGGGCGCGGACGTCCCCGAGCAGCACACCGGCGATGAACACGGCCAGGAAGCCGGAGCCGTGCGCGACCGTGGTCACCCCGTACACGGCGAACGCGCCTGCGAGCGTGCGCAGGGGGTACAGCCCCTCGGCGGGCAGCGGCACCTTCTGGATGAACCACTTCAGCGCCCAGCCGGCGGCCACACCCAGCACCCCGCCGATGGCCATCTCCTGCACGAAGAGCACGGCGGTATGACCGGCCGTGCCGAGAGCCGATCCGGACGAGGTGCCCAGCAGCCCCGCCATCAGGGCGATGCCCACGGGATCGTTGAGGCCCGACTCGCCGGGCAGGAGCGTCCCCGTGCGGCCGGTGATCTTCCTGCGGCCCAGCACGGAGAAGACGACGGCCGGATCGGTCGGTGCCAGCGCCGTGCCCAGCAGCAGGGCCGGGCGCCAGTCGAGACCGAGCAGGTAGTGCGCGGCGGCGGCGAGCAGGCCGGCGGTGGCGAACGTGCCCAGCACACCGATCGAGAGGGCTGCCCGTGCGTCCGGCTTGAAGCGCCGCCATCCGATCTCCATACCGCCCTGGAACAACAGCACCACCAGGGCGACGGTCACCACGTCCTGCACGGTCCCCGTGGAGAGCCGCCGCAGGGACGGGAAGACGTCGACCGCGACGGCTGCGGCCACCAGGAAGAACACCGGGGCCGGGACGCGCGTGCGTTCGCTCAGCCGGTTGGAGAGCACGGCCGCCAGGCCGGCCACCGCGACGACCAGGATGGCCAGTCCGAACGACCACGTACCCTCCACCTGCTGCGTTCCTTCCTGTCCGGGTCCTCGCCTGCGGGGCTCGGGGCCCTGTCATGGGGTGCCGCACGTCCGTAGGCGGGTGGGGTCTGTGCCTCGGCTCACCGGCGACGGCGCTCGCCCGTCGGCCTCGAAGGAGGTGCGCATGGCCTGGGTCCAGCCGATGTTGTCGAAGTGCCCGAACTCGTTGAAGAGCTTGACGCCCTCGGCGGC
>NZ_JBEXSH010000046.1:0-20207 GCF_040613555.1 Streptomyces sp. NPDC006265 | reverse complement strand
GGTCACGAGTTCGCTGGTGAGGACGACGGCGTCGTCGACGATGTCGGCGAAGCCCAGCCCTGGAGGGTGTCGCGTACGAAGGAGCGGGCGCTCGCGACCGACCGGCCGACGGGCTCGAAACTGGCGGCCGCGCGCGCGGTGATCACAGAACTCCTCGACCGGTTCTCGACGTGCTGGGCTGCGTGGCCGACCGGCTCGCGCCGCTGTTGCGGCAGGGCGCCCGTCGGCCGGGGGTCCGGGGGCTGCCCCCCCGGGATCAGTCCGGTGGTCATGTGTGCGGCCGCCCCTCCGATGCCCGCTCGTCTTCGTGCCACCGCCCAGGCCGGACGGACCGGCGCGGCTGGACAGCCGGATGCAAGGTTACTTACCTTCGCGGTCCATGCGGATGCCGGTCTGCAGTGTTTCCGTCCGGAGGGTGTGCGGACGATGTGCGAAGCTGCCGAACTGTTATGGCCCGGTTCGGCCAGGGTGAAACACTGGGCAAGCTTCCTGTTGAAGGTCAGGGCAGGCTGTGTGCCCGATGCCGACCTTGGGCAGCAGCCCCCTGGAGACGGCCTGGTATGCAGGGCAGAGAATACGCAGTAGTAACTGGTACGCCGAGCGTGGTACCCGAGCACAGCAGTGACGGTCGATCCCTGCGGGAGGGACACAGTGGAGTCTGGCGCAGCGACGCGTGGCAAGAAGGCGCGCGCGAAAGGCGGACAGTCCCCGATCAACCAGGGCAAGGTGCGTAGTGGCACGACCGAGGTGGATACGGCGGCCCTGAACCGGCTGATGGCGGCCCTGGTGTCGATGCGGGACGGAAACTTCCGCAAGCGGCTGACGGTGTCCGGGGACGGCGTGATGGCCGAGATCGCGGCGGTCTTCAACGAGGTGGCCGACCGCAATCTCCATCTGACGGGTGAGCTGTCGAGGGTGCGGCGGATGGTGGGCCGCGAGGGCAAGCTCACCGAGCGGCTGGAGACAGGGGCCTGTGAGGGCTCCTGGGCGACAGCGATCGACAACTCGAACGCCCTGGTGGACGACCTGGTGCGGCCGGTTTCCGAGGTCGGCCGGGTGCTGTCCGCGGTGGCGGAGGGTGATCTGTCGCCGCGTATGGAGTTGCGGACGCAGGTGCCGGACGGGAACAGCCAGCCGCTGCGGGGCGAGTTCCTGAAGGTCGGGCGGACCGTCAACAACCTGGTGGACCAGCTGTCGACGTTCACCGACGAGGTCACGCGTGTGGCCAGTGAGGTGGGTACCGAGGGCAAGCTGGGCGGGCAGGCTCGTGTGCGGGGCATGTCGGGTTCGTGGCGGGACCTGACGGACTCCGTCAACACGATGGCGTACCGGCTGACCGCCCAGGTGAGGGACATCGCGCTGGTGACGACGGCGGTCGCCAAGGGTGATCTGTCCCGGAAGGTCACGGTTCAGGTGGCCGGCGAGATGCTGGAGCTGAAGAACACCGTCAACACGATGGTGGACCAGCTGTCGGCGTTCTCCTCCGAGGTGACCCGGGTGGCCCGTGAGGTGGGGACCGAGGGCGCGCTGGGCGGTCAGGCGCAGGTGCCGGGCGTGGCCGGTGTGTGGAAGGAACTCACCGATTCGGTGAACACCATGGCCGGGAACCTCACGGCCCAGGTGCGCGGGATCGCGGAAGTGACGACCGCGGTAGCCAACGGTGATCTGTCGCGCAAGGTGACCGTGCCGGCGCGGGGCGAGGTCGCGCAGCTCGCCGACACGATCAACCAGATGACCGAGACGCTGCGGATCTTCGCGGACGAGGTCACGCGTGTGGCCAACGAGGTCGGGGCCGAGGGGCAGCTCGGCGGTCAGGCGAACGTGCCGGGTGCGGCGGGAACGTGGAAGGACCTCACCGATTCGGTGAACACGGTCTTCCGGAATCTGACCACGCAGGTGCGGGACATCGCCGCGGTGACCACGGCGGTGGCCAATGGTGATCTGTCGCAGAAGGTCACGGTCGACGTGGCCGGCGAGATGCTGGAGCTGAAGAACACCGTCAACACGATGGTCGACCAGCTGTCCGCATTCGGTGCCGAAGTGACCCGTGTGGCGCGGGAGATCGGTGTCGAGGGTGAGCTGGGCGGCCAGGCGCAGGTGCCGGGCGCGGCGGGCACGTGGAAGGACCTGACGGACTCCGTCAACACGGCGTTCCGGAACCTCACCGGTCAGGTGAGGAACATCGCCCAGGTGACGACGGCGGTGGCCAACGGCGACCTCTCGCAGAAGGTCACGGTCGACGTCTCCGGCGAGATGCTCAAGCTGAAGAACACCGTGAACACGATGGTGGACCAGCTGTCGAGCTTCGCCGACCAGGTGACGCGGATGGCCCGGGACGTGGGCACGGAGGGCCGCCTGGGCGGGCAGGCCCGGGTGGACGGTGTCTCGGGCACTTGGAAGGAGCTCACCGACTCCGTCAACTCCATGGCCGGGAACCTCACTTCCCAGGTGCGCAACATCGCGCAGGTGACGACGGCCGTGGCCCGGGGTGACCTGTCGCAGAAGATCGACGTCGACGCGCGCGGCGAGATCCTCGAGCTGAAGAACACCATCAACACGATGGTCGACCAGCTCTCGGCCTTCGCCGACCAGGTGACCCGGGTCGCGCGCGAGGTGGGTACGGACGGCCGGCTGGGCGGTCAGGCGCAGGTGCCGGGTGTGGCCGGTGTGTGGCGTGACCTGACGGACTCCGTGAACGGCATGGCGTCCAACCTGACCGGCCAGGTGCGCAACATCGCCCAGGTGGCCACCGCGGTGGCCCGGGGTGACCTGTCCCAGAAGATCACCGTGGATGCGCGCGGGGAGATCCTGGAGCTGAAGAACACCCTGAACACGATGGTGGACCAGCTGTCGTCGTTCGCCGAAGAGGTCACGCGTGTGGCCCGTGAGGTGGGTACGGAAGGCATCCTGGGCGGTCAGGCCGAGGTGCAGGGCGTCTCCGGCACCTGGAAGGACCTCACCCAGTCCGTGAACGGCATGGCGAACAACCTGACCATCCAGGTGCGCAACATCGCCGAGGTCACGACCGCTGTGGCCCGGGGCGATCTGTCGAAGAAGATCACCGTCGACGCCAAGGGCGAGATCCTCGAACTGGTCACGACCGTCAACACGATGGTGGACCAGCTGTCGTCCTTCGCCGAGCAGGTGACCCGGGTGGCCCGTGAGGTGGGCACCGAGGGCATCCTGGGCGGCCAGGCGCACGTGCCGGGTGTCACGGGCATCTGGAAGGACCTGAGCGACAACGTCAACCTGATGGCGAAGAACCTCACCACTCAGGTGCGGAACATCTCCCAGGTCTCGGCGGCGGTCGCCAACGGTGACCTGACGCGGCAGGTCACCATCGAGGCGCGCGGCGAGGTCGCGCAGCTCGCCGACACCATCAACACGATGGTGAAGACCCTGAGTTCATTCGCCGAGCAGGTCACCAAGGTGGCCCGTGAGGTGGGCACGGACGGCATCCTCGGCGGTCAGGCGCACGTGCCCGGTGTGGCCGGCACGTGGAAGGACCTCACCGAGTCCGTGAACCAGATGGCGTCCAACCTGACCGGTCAGGTGCGCAACATCGCCATGGTGACCACGGCCATCGCCAAGGGTGACCTGACGAAGAAGATCGACATCGATGCGCGCGGCGAGATCCTGGAGCTGAAGACGACCATCAACACGATGGTCGACCAGCTGTCGTCCTTCGCGGAGGAGGTCACCCGGGTCGCCCGCGAGGTGGGCACGGAAGGGCAGCTCGGCGGCCAGGCACGCGTGCGTGACGTGGACGGCACCTGGCGGGACCTGACCGAGTCGGTGAACGAGATGGCCGGGAACCTGACCCGGCAGGTGCGTGCCATCGCGCGCGTGGCGACCGCGGTGACCCGCGGCGATCTGAACCTGAAGATCGACGTGGACGCGTCCGGGGAGATCCAGGAACTCCAGGACTACATCAACAAGATGATCGCCAACCTGCGCGACACCACGATCGCCAACAAGGAGCAGGACTGGCTCAAGGGCAACCTGGCCCGCATCTCGGCGCTGATGCAGGGCCGCCGCGATCTGGAGGACGTGGCCTCGCTGATCATGAGCGAGCTGACGCCGGTGGTGTCCGCGCAGCACGGGGCGTTCTTCGTGGCGATGCCGCTGGTCGACGGCGAGGACGTGAGCGCCACGGACGAAGACCAGTACGAGCTGCGCATGCTCGGCAGCTACGGCTACTCGATGGGCTCCATGCCGACGTCGTTCCAGCCGGGCGAGGCACTGGTCGGGACGGCTGCCGAGGAGAAGCGCACGATCCTGGTGGAGAACGCGCCGAGCGGCTACCTGAGGATCTCCTCGGGGCTCGGTGAGGCGCCGCCCGCGCAGGTGATCGTGCTGCCGGTGCTGTTCGAGGGCAGTGTGCTCGGCGTCATCGAGCTGGCGTCCTTCACGCCGTTCACGCAGATCCAGAAGGACTTCCTCAACCAGATCGCCGAGATGATCGCGACGAGCGTCAACACCATCTCCGTCAACACGAAGACCGAGCTGCTGCTGGCGCAGTCGCAGGAGCTGACCGAGCAACTGCGGGAACGCTCGGCCGAGTTGGAGCAGCGGCAGAAGGCCCTCCAGGCGTCCAACGCCGAACTGGAGGAGAAGGCCGAGCTGCTGGCCCAGCAGAACCGCGACATCGAGGTGAAGAACACCGAGATCGAGGAAGCGCGGCAGGTCCTGGAGGAGCGCGCCGAGCAGCTCGCGGTGTCGATGCGCTACAAGAGCGAGTTCCTCGCGAACATGTCGCACGAGCTGCGAACGCCGCTGAACTCGCTGCTGATCCTGGCCAAGCTGCTTGCCGACAACGCCGAGGGGAATCTTTCCCCGAAGCAGGTCGAGTTCGCCGAGACGATCCACGGGGCCGGTTCGGACCTGCTCCAGCTCATCAACGACATCCTCGACCTGTCGAAGGTCGAGGCGGGCAAGATGGACGTCTCCCCGACGCGGATCGCGCTCGTCCAGCTCGTGGACTACGTGGAGGCCACCTTCCGGCCGCTGACCGCGGAGAAGGGCCTGGACCTGTCGGTGCGGGTCTCGCCGGAGCTGCCCGCCACGCTGCACACCGACGAGCAGCGGCTGCTGCAGGTGCTGCGCAACCTGCTGTCGAACGCGGTGAAGTTCACCGACTCGGGGTCGGTGGAGCTGGTCATCAGGCCGGCGCGGGACGACGTGCCGCAGAGGATCCGGGAGCAGCTGCTGGAGACCGGGTCGCTGACCGATCCGGACGCCGAGCTGATCGCGTTCTCCGTGACCGACACGGGGATCGGCATCGCGTCCAGCAAGATGCGGGTGATCTTCGAGGCGTTCAAGCAGGCCGACGGCACCACCAGCCGCAAGTACGGCGGTACGGGCCTCGGGTTGTCCATCTCGCGGGAGATCGCGCAGCTCCTCGGCGGCGAGATCTTCGCCCAGAGCGAGCCCAGCCGTGGCTCGACGTTCACGCTGTACCTGCCGCTGCACCCGAGCGAACTGCCGCCGCAGGGCTACCAGCAGCAGCTGCCCAGTCTGGAGGCCGGCGACCTGGTGGCGTCGACGTCCGACCCGTCCGCGCTGTCGGACGTGGAGGTCGAGACGCCTGCCGAGGTGACGTCGTACCGCGAGACGCAGAACGGGCCCGCCGCCCTGTTCCGGCGGCGCCGCAGGATGCCCGAGCTGCCGCCGCAACCCGCTCAGCTGGAGCAGTGGACGCCGGCCGAGCAGCAGCCGACGCCACGGCCGACGCGGGGCATCCGCTTCGGTGGTGAGAAGGTCCTGATCGTCGACGACGACATCCGCAACGTCTTCGCCCTGACCAGCGTCCTGGAGCAGCACGGCCTGTCCGTGCTGTACGCCGAGAACGGCCGTGAGGGCATCGAGGTCCTGGAGCAGCACGACGACGTGGCGGTCGTGCTGATGGACATCATGATGCCCGAGATGGACGGGTACGCGACGACCACGGCGATCCGCAGGATGCCCCAGTTCGCCGGGCTGCCGATCATCGCGCTGACCGCGAAGGCGATGAAGGGCGACCGCGAGAAGGCGATCGAGTCGGGCGCTTCCGACTACGTGACCAAGCCGGTCGACCCCGATCACCTGCTGACGGTGATGGATCAGTGGATGCGAGGGGAATGAGGGGAACGATGGGCAGTCGCGCGACCATGACGGGAAGGTTCGGTGTTCACGCGGCGTTGCGGACTCGGTGTGCGCATAGTCGTGTAGAAGTACAAGATCTGGGGAACCTTCTGGTCTCCTGCTGCGTTTCCGCTACGTGCACAGTGACATCGCGGTGACAGGGTGTGGCGACGGGCGGGGTGCGGCTACGATGACCGGCACAAGGACGGGCGGCGCAAGGGAGTCGTCCGCTGGGGCGGCACCCACCGGTGCTTCCACAGGTCCTGCGGACAGGGGAGGCCCCACGCCGGGGCGAGGAGGGCGGGCCATGGTGCAGAAGGCCAAGATCCTCCTGGTCGATGACCGGCCGGAGAATCTGCTGGCGCTGGAGGCGATCCTCTCTGCGCTCGATCAGACGCTGGTGCGGGCATCGTCCGGGGAGGAAGCGCTCAAAGCGCTGCTCACCGACGACTTCGCGGTCATCCTGCTGGATGTCCAGATGCCGGGCATGGACGGCTTCGAGACGGCCGCGCACATCAAGCGCCGGGAGCGGACCCGGGACATCCCGATCATCTTCCTCACGGCGATCAACCACGGCCCGCACCACACCTTCCGGGGTTACGCGGCGGGCGCGGTGGACTACATCTCCAAGCCGTTCGACCCGTGGGTGCTGCGTGCGAAGGTCTCCGTCTTCGTCGAGCTGTACATGAAGAACTGCCAGCTGCGGGAGCAGGCGTCGCTGCTGCGGCTCCAGTTGGAGGGCAACGGCAACGGCAAGGACGCGGGCGGCGAGGCCAAGGAGTCGGCCGGGCTGCTCGCCGAGCTCTCCGGACGGCTCGCGGCCGTCGAGGAACAGGCCGAAGCGCTGACCAAGCAGCTCAACGACGAGTCGACGGACGCCGCCGCGGTGGCCACGGCGGCTCATCTGGAGCGCAAGCTCACGGGGTTGCGGCGGGCGCTGGACGCGCTGGAGCCGGGCACCGGGAGCACGTCCTCGGTGTCCTCGCAGAACTGACCCACACGCAGGCGGGATTGCCCGTCCGTGAACGCGTGTCAGTTTCGTGCCCCTCCCGAAGCGACACGAACGGGTGAAGCCGTAGACACGCGTGTCCCCTGTCGTCTCCACCGGTAACCTCACACCTATGGCCTCACGTCCCTCCGCAGCCAAGAAGCCGCCGCCCGCGAAGAAGGCGGCCGCGAAGGCTTCGGCGAAGAAGGCCGCCGCCAAGAAGGCTCCCGCGAAGAAGGCGCCCGCCAGGAAGGCCGCGGCCAAGAAGGTCGCGCCCAAACCGGCACCCAGCCCCACCGGCGGCATCTACCGGCTGGTGCGCGCCGTATGGCTCGGCGTGGCGCACGCGGTCGGCGCCGTGTTCCGCGGCATAGGGCAGGGCGCCAAGAACCTCGACCCGGCCCACCGCAAGGACGGTGTCGCCCTGCTGCTGCTCGCCATCGCGCTGATCGTCGCCGCGGGCACCTGGGCCGACCTCAAGGGCCCCGTGGGCGACCTGGTCGAGATCCTGGTGACCGGCGCCTTCGGCCGGCTCGACCTGCTCATGCCGATACTGCTCGCCGTCATCGCCGTGCGGTTCATCCGCCACCCGGAGAAGCCCGAGGCCAACGGACGCATCGTCATCGGTCTGTCCGCGCTCGTCATCGGCGTGCTCGGCCAGGTCCACATCGCATGCGGCTCACCCGCGCGCGGCGACGGCATGCAGGCCATAAGGGACGCCGGTGGCCTCATCGGCTGGGGCATGGCGACCCCGCTGTCGTACGCCATGGGCGACGTTCTCGCCGTGCCGCTGCTGGTGCTGTTGACGGTCTTCGGGCTGCTCGTCGTCACGGCCACGCCGGTCAACGCCATTCCGCAGCGGCTGCGGCTGCTCGGCGTGCGTCTCGGGATCCTCCGCGACCCGGCCGAGGACGAGTTCGGTTTCGACGAGGACGACGAGCGCTACGAGGAGCAGTGGCGCGAGGCGCTGCCCGCGCGCCCGCGCGGCAGGCGCACGCCGGCGCCCGAGGCGTACGACCCGGACAGTGCCGAGCAGGAGGCGCTCACCCGGCGCCGTGGCCGCCCCCGCCGCTCGGCGGTGCCACAGCCCGACATGGACCGGCCCAGGGACGCCGTGGACGTCGCGGCGGCGGCGGCCGCCGCCCTCGACGGTGCCGTGCTGCACGGCATGCCGCCCTCCCCGATCGTCGCCGACCTCACCCAGGGCGTACGGGTGGGGGACCAGGAGGCGACCACACCGACGCCCGTCCCGTCCGCCCGGCCTCAGCAGGACAGGCCCGAGCAGGACAAGCCCGCACCGCAGAAGCCGAAGCCCGGGGTTCGCGACCTCACCAAGTCCCCGCCCGCCGAACCCCGCGACCTGCCCCCGCGCGCGGAGCAGCTCCAGCTCTCCGGCGACATCACGTACTCCCTGCCGTCGCTCGACCTGCTGGAGCGCGGCGGCCCCGGCAAGTCGCGCAGCGCCGCCAACGACCTCATCGTCGAGTCGCTGACGACGGTCTTCACCGAGTTCAAGGTGGACGCCAGTGTCACCGGCTTCACCCGCGGGCCGACGGTCACGCGCTACGAGGTCGAGCTCGGCCCTGCCGTGAAGGTCGAGCGGATCACCGCGCTCACCAAGAACATCGCCTACGCCGTCGCCAGCCCGGACGTGCGGATCATCAGCCCCATCCCCGGCAAGTCCGCGGTCGGCATCGAGATCCCCAACACCGACCGGGAGATGGTCAATCTCGGCGACGTCCTGCGTCTCGCGGAGTCCGCCGAGGACGACGACCCGATGCTGGTCGCCTTCGGCAAGGACGTCGAGGGCGGCTACGTCATGCACTCGCTGGCGAAGATGCCGCACATGCTGGTCGCCGGCGCCACCGGCTCCGGCAAGTCGTCCTGCATCAACTGCCTGATCACCTCGGTCATGATGCGGGCCACCCCCGAGGATGTGCGGATGATCCTGGTCGACCCCAAGCGGGTCGAGCTGACCGCGTACGAGGGCATCCCGCACCTGATCACGCCGATCATCACCAACCCCAAGCGGGCCGCCGAGGCGCTCCAGTGGGTCGTACGCGAGATGGACCTGCGCTACGACGACCTTGCGGCCTACGGCTACCGGCACATCGACGACTTCAACCGGGCCGTGCGCGAGGGCAAGGTCAAGCCGCCCGAGGGCAGTGAGCGCGAGCTCCAGCCGTACCCCTACCTGCTGGTCATCGTCGACGAGCTCGCCGACCTGATGATGGTCGCGCCGCGGGACGTCGAGGACGCGATCGTGCGCATCACGCAGCTCGCGCGCGCGGCCGGTATCCACCTGGTGCTGGCCACACAGAGGCCGTCGGTGGACGTCGTCACCGGTCTGATCAAGGCGAACGTCCCATCGCGGCTGGCGTTCGCCACGTCCTCGCTGGCCGACTCGCGGGTCATCCTCGACCAGCCCGGCGCCGAGAAGCTCATCGGCAAGGGTGACGGGCTGTTCCTGCCCATGGGGGCCAACAAGCCCACCCGTATGCAGGGCGCCTTCGTCACCGAGGAGGAGATCGCGGGAGTCGTCCGGCACTGCAAGGACCAGATGACGCCGGTCTTCCGGGAGGACGTCGTCGTGGGCACCAAGCAGAAGAAGGAGATCGACGAGGACATCGGCGACGACCTCGACCTCCTGTGCCAGGCGGCCGAACTGGTCGTCTCCACGCAGTTCGGGTCGACGTCCATGCTCCAGCGCAAGCTGCGCGTCGGCTTCGCCAAGGCCGGCCGGCTGATGGACCTGATGGAGTCCCGGAACATCGTCGGACCGAGCGAGGGTTCGAAGGCTCGTGACGTTCTTGTGAAGCCTGATGAGCTGGATGGCGTGCTCGCCCTGATCCGGGGGGAGTCTGAAGGGTAGGGAAGCGGGACACGGTGATCGTCTCGCGGAGCGTTACGGCAAACGGGTGTCCGGATCGTGACTTACCCGTAAGGGATCATCGAGCAACCGTTTCCCTTCGGCGTACGTCAAGTTGAGGGAAGCGGCAAGCAGCGACCCCACCATCGGAATGTCGGGCCATTCCGATGGCGTACAAAGTGACACCGCCCGGTTGCCCCACCCTTTTGGTACCCCCCTAGACTGAACTTCCAGCACAGGCGGCTACACGCTCGAAAGGCGCCCCCGTGTCCATCGGCAACTCCCCTGAAGACGAGCGTCCGTTCGAAAACGAGCACGTCGAAGCAGACCACGAGGAAACCCGCCCCTCCATCGGCCGTGCCCTGCAGCAGGCTCGTATTGCCGCCGGGCTGACCGTCGACGACGTCAGTAGCGCCACCCGGGTCCGTATGAACATCGTGCACGCGATCGAGGCGGACGACTTCTCCCCCTGCGGCGGGGACGTCTACGCCCGCGGGCACATCAGGACCCTGGCCAAGGCCGTCCTCCTCGATCCCGCGCCGCTGCTCGCCCAGTACGGAGACGAGCACGGCGGGCGTCCTGCGCCGACCCCGTCGGCTCCTCTCTTCGAGGCGGAACGCATCCGTCCGGAGCGGCGGGGACCCAACTGGACCGCGGCCATGGTCGCCGCCATCGTCGCCGTGATCGGCTTCGTCGGCTTCACGATGCTCCAGGGCGGCGACGACGGCGGCAACGAGGCGAACGTGGCCGAGGGCTCCACGCCCGGCGACTCCGCTTCCCCGACCACCAAGACCAAGAAGCCCGCAGCCCCCGAGCCCGAGCCGTCCGACAGCGCCATCGCGGCCGCGCCGCAGGACAAGGTGACCGTCCGTGTGGCCGCCGTCGACGACCGCAGCTGGATCGCCGCCAAGGACCACAACGGCCGGATGATCTTCGACGGCCTTCTCAAGCAGGGCGACACCAAGACCTTCCAGGACAGCTCGAAGGTCCACCTCGTCCTCGGAGACGCCGGCGCGGTCGACCTCTTCGTCAACGGCAAGAAGATCGAGGAGAACTTCCAGCCGGGGTCCGTCGAACGCCTGACGTACACGAAGGGCGACCCGGAAGCCGGGTGATCGGACCGAAATGTCTGGTTGATACGGGGTTGGCCGGGAAACGGCCAACCCCGTCGACGTGGGGTGTCAGCGGGACGAAGTAGTCTTGAGCCCATGCCTGAACGCCGTACCGTCGCACTCGTCACCCTTGGCTGCGCCCGTAACGAGGTGGACTCGGAGGAGCTCGCAGGCCGTTTGGAGGCGGACGGCTGGCAGCTCGTGGAGGACGCCGAGCACGCGGACGTCGCCGTCGTGAACACCTGTGGCTTCGTCGAAGCAGCCAAGAAGGACTCCGTCGACGCCCTCCTGGAAGCCAACGACCTCAAGAGTCACGGCAGAACGCAGGCCGTCGTGGCGGTGGGCTGCATGGCCGAGCGGTACGGCAAGGAACTCGCCGAAGCCCTCCCCGAGGCCGACGGCGTGCTCGGCTTCGACGACTACTCGGACATCTCAGACCGGCTCCAGACCATCCTCAACGGCGGCATCCACGCCTCCCACACCCCGCGCGACCGGCGCAAGCTGCTGCCGATCAGCCCGGCGGAGCGCCAGGAGTCGGCGGCCGAGGTCGCGCTGCCCGGGCACGGCCCGGCCGAGCCCGCTGTCGCGCCCGCGGATCTTCCGGAGGGCCTCGCTCCGGCCTCCGGCCCGCGCGCACCCCTGCGCCGCCGGCTCGACGGCTCCCCGGTCGCCTCCGTGAAGCTCGCCTCCGGCTGCGACCGCCGCTGCTCCTTCTGCGCCATCCCCTCCTTCCGCGGCTCCTTCATCTCCCGCCGCCCGAGCGACGTGCTGAACGAGACGCGGTGGCTGGCCGAGCAGGGCGTGAAGGAGATCATGCTCGTCTCCGAGAACAACACCTCCTACGGCAAGGACCTCGGCGACATCCGCCTGCTGGAGTCGCTGCTGCCCGAGCTCGCCGAGGTCGACGGCATCGAACGCGTGCGCGTCAGCTACCTCCAGCCGGCCGAGATGCGGCCCGGCCTCATCGACGTGCTCACCTCGACTCCGAAGATCGCGCCCTACTTCGATCTGTCCTTCCAGCACTCCGCGCCCGGCGTGCTGCGTGCGATGCGCCGCTTCGGCGACACCGACCGGTTCCTGGAGCTGCTCGACACCATTCGCAGCAAGGCGCCCGAGGCCGGGGTGCGCTCCAACTTCATTGTCGGCTTCCCCGGCGAGAGCGAGGCCGACCTCGCCGAGCTGGAGCGTTTCCTGAACGGCGCGCGGCTGGACGCCATCGGCGTCTTCGGCTACTCCGACGAGGAGGGTACCGAGGCGGCGACCTACGACGACAAGCTCGACGAGGACGTCGTCGCCGAGCGACTGGCCCACATCTCGCGGCTGGCCGAGGAACTCGTCTCGCAGCGCGCCGAGGACCGCGTCGGCCAGAGCGTGCGGGTCCTCGTCGAGTCCGTCGACGAGGACGGCGTGTACGGCCGTGCGGAGCACCAGGCGCCCGAGACGGACGGCCAGGTACTGCTCACGAGCGGCGCGGGGCTGCGGGTCGGCCGTATGGTCGAGGCGAAGGTGGTCGGCACGGAAGGTGTCGACCTCGTGGCCGAGCCGCTGCAGGGCTCGCTCGCGTCGCCTGCGTGGAGTGAGGAGGCGGGCAGATGACCGGTGTCCCGGCATCCGCGGCGGGAGGCTCCGCCGGCGCGAGGAGGGCGGCGGCGTCCGCGTCCACCGCGGTCCCAGGGAAGGTTGCGGGGACGGCAGCCGCGCGTGCGGCCGATGGCGAAGCGCCCGGTGCGGGGCCCAACGCATCGTCCGGCGTGCGGCACGGCGGGACCGCCGGGGCGGCTGCCGCCGGTGAGGCTGTGCCCGGCGAGGACGCCGGACTGGACGTCCAGGACGACGGGAAGGCCCCGCGGGGCGCGAAGATCGCTGCCGCCGCCGTCAATCAGGCCAGCGTCTGGAACATCGCCAATCTCCTGACCATGCTCCGGCTGGTCCTCGTACCGGCCTTCGTCGCACTGATGCTCGCCGACGGTGGCTACGACCCGGCCTGGCGTTCCCTGGCCTGGGCGGCCTTCGCCATCGCCATGATCACCGACCTGTTCGACGGTCACCTGGCGCGCACGTACAACCTGGTCACGGACTTCGGGAAGATCGCCGACCCCATCGCCGACAAGGCGATCATGGGGGCGGCGCTGATCTGCCTGTCCGCGCTCGGCGACCTGCCCTGGTGGGTGACCGGCATCATCCTCGGCCGGGAACTCGGCATCACCCTGCTGCGTTTCCTGGTCATCAGGTACGGCGTCATCCCCGCCAGCCGCGGAGGCAAGCTGAAGACCCTCACCCAGGGCGTGGCCGTGGGCATGTACGTGCTGGCGCTGACGGGGTGGCTGGCCACCCTGAGGTGGTGGGTGATGGCCGCGGCGGTCGTGCTGACCGTGGTGACCGGTCTCGACTATGTGAAACAGGCCATTGTGCTGCGTCGGCAGGGAATCGCCGAGCACAAGGCGGCGTTGGAGGAGAAGGAAGCGTGAGTTCCACGGCCACCGACGTGGTGCGACTACTCACGGTGAAGGGCGAGACGCTCGCCGTCGCGGAGTCGCTGACCGGTGGCCTCGTTGCGGCGGAGATCACATCCGTCCCCGGGGCGTCCAAGGTCTTCCGGGGCTCGGTGACCGCCTACGCCACCGACCTGAAGCACGACCTGCTCGGTGTCGACGACATCCTGCTGGCGGCGCGCGGAGCGGTGGATCCGCAGGTCGCGGCCGAGATGGCCGTCGGCGTGCGCAAGGCGCTCGGCACCGACTGGGGCATCGCGACCACCGGTGTCGCCGGCCCCGATCCGCAGGACGGGCAGGCCGTCGGCACGGTCTTCGTCGCCGTGGACGGGCCCGTCGGAGCCGGTTCCGGTTCTGCCGGCGGCGGAAAAGTGGAGGCTCTGCGGTTGAACGGCGACCGCGCGGAAATTCGTAGAGAGAGTGTACGGAGCGTACTCGCACTGCTTCTGAAGGAGCTTGCGGGCGAACAGACTGGGAATGAGCGGGCACAGGATACGGAACGGAACGGGGGGTTTTGATGTTTGCAGCCCTGAGTGAACACGACATCGCTCCCCGCACGGCCGCGGCGCAAGGCGGTACGGTGGGGCGTAATGGATGCGGCTACGCGGTCCGAGGAGGGAGCCACCGATGATTCTGCTCCGTCGCCTGCTGGGTGACGTGCTGCGTCGGCAGCGCCAGCGCCAGGGCCGTACTCTGCGCGAAGTCTCCTCGTCCGCCCGAGTCTCACTCGGCTATCTCTCCGAGGTGGAGCGGGGGCAGAAGGAGGCTTCCTCCGAGCTGCTCTCCGCCATCTGCGACGCGCTGGACGTACGGATGTCCGAGCTCATGCGGGAAGTGAGCGACGAGCTCGCCCTCGCCGAGCTGGCCCAGTCTGCTGCGGCCACCCCCAGCGAGCCTGTACCCGCGGCGGTTCGCCCGATGCTGGGCTCCGTCTCGGTGACCGGTGTGCCACCGGAACGGGTGACCATCAAGGCGCCTGCCGAAGCAGTGGACGTCGTCGCCGCGTGAGGCTCTGCGCTCACACGGCATGACAGAGGCCCCGGCCGGGCCTCTCCGGGAGATCCGGAGGGGTGCCGCCCGGGGTTTTCGCTTGCCCGGCGCCGGCTGATGCCGTCTTGCCGCCTCACGTATGCCGTGTCTGATGTGTGTGCGTTTGCCGGTGCGGCGTGCGGCGGTCATCGTTGAGGGGATGGGGGTAGTCCTCGGAGGTGCGGATGTACGTCGTGAAGAGCCCGTTGTCGGACGCGAACCTGAAGACCGTGTCCGAGGCGCTGCAAGGTGCCCTTGTCGATCTGGTGGATCTCGCCCTCGTGGCGAAGCAGATCCACTGGAACGTGGTGGGGCCGCGCTTCCGTTCCGTGCACCTCCAGCTCGACGAGGTGGTCGACACCGCGCGGAAGTACTCCGACACCGTGGCCGAGCGTGCCGCGGCCCTCGGGATCTCTCCTGACGGGCGGGCCGCTACGGTGGCCGTGGGCAGCGGGATCGGTGTGACCCCCGAAGGGTGGGTCGACGACACCACCGCCGTGGGCGCGCTCGTCGAAGCGCTGGGTGCGGTGATCGCACGGATGCGCGAGCGGGTCGAGTCGACCGGTGAGCCGGATCCGGTGAGCCAGGACATCTTCATCGGGATCACGGCGGAACTGGAGAAGCACCACTGGATGTTCCAGGCCGAGAACGGGTGACGGAAGAGGGCAAGGGCCCTGCCCCGGTCCAGGTCCCCGGAGCGGGTACGGGCCGGGCGCGAAAGTCGCCACGGCTCGCCGCGTACGGCTGCGCTGCGTTGGCGTCGGGCAGGAGGTGGCGGCCATGGCGGGAATAGCACGCTGGGGGGTGCGTGGGGCCGCGCTCGGGATGGGGGCGCTGTGGTGGTGGGCCGTGCTGCGGCTGGCAGCCGTGCCTGGGGCGGGGGCGCTGGAGGCGACCGTCGCGGCCGGGGGGTGGGGGTTGAGTGTGCTGCCCGTGCATTGCGTGCCCAAGCGGCAGGCGCGGGGTGTGGTGGGGGCGGGGCGGTGGCGGAGGATCTGGGGAACCGGGGTGCGGCGGGGCAGTGTCACCACGGCATCGCCACGCCCCCGTTCGGGCGGAGGATCTGTCCCGTGGTGAAGGCCGAGGCGTCGGAAGCCAGGTGAAGGACGGTGTGGGCGATGTCCTCGGGCTCGCCCACACGGCCCAGAGGTGACATGCGGGCCATGACGGACTCCGTGTGCTCCTGGGCCTCGCTGTCGTGGCGGTCTGTCATGGGCGTGCGGATCCAGCCCGGGGCGACCGCGTTGACGCGGATGCCGTACCGGCCGACCTCCGTCGCGAGGGTCTTCGTCAGCTGGACCACCGCCGCCTTGGCCGCGCCGTAGCAGAGCAGCCCGGGGCCGCCCGTGTCGACGGCTCCCGAGGCCATGGTGACGATGCTGCCCCTGGCGCCGCGGGCGATCATCAGGCGGGCCGCCTCCTGGCAGGCGTACAGGACTCCCTTGAAGTTGATGTCCAGTACCCGGTCGAGGTCCTCGTCCCGGGTCTCCAGCACCGGGCTGCTGTGCATGATCCCGGCGACCGCGGCCAGGGTGTCCAGGCGTGTGCAGGAGCTGAGAGCCTTCCTCAGCCCTGCCCGGTCGGTGACGTCGAGGGTGTGGATGCGGGCGGTGCCGCCGCTGTCCTTGATCAGGGTCGCCGTCTCGTGCAGGCCCTCGGTGTCCCGGTCCGCGCAGTGCACGGTCGCGCCCGCCTCGGCGAGCAGAAGCGCCGAGGCGCGGCCGATGCCGCTCGCGGCGCCGGTGACGAACGCGGTGCGGCCGCTGAGGTCGTACGCCGTGACGGGCATACAGGGACCGTACGAGCGTTTCTGACGGGTCGTCAATTGGTGCGGCCGCGCCGGGTCGGGGCAGGGGCGGGGCCGGGCTGGCAGGTGGAGCACCAGTAAGTGGGGCGTTCGCGGGAGCCGTCGCCCTGGTCGGCGACACGGATCGAGGTGCGGCAGCGCAGGCAGGGGCGGGGAGCGCGGCCGTAGACGAAGAGGTCCTGGCCGCGGCGGCCCGTGGTGCTGCGGATGGGGCGGTCGCGGTTGGCCTCCAGCAGCTTCTTGGCGAGCGCCGGCAGCTTCGCGGCCCGGTCGGGGGGCAGTGCGCCGGCCGGGAGCCAGGGGGTGACACCGAGGAGGAAGCAGAGCTCGCTCTTGTAGACATTGCCGATGCCGGCGAGATTGCGCTGGTCGAGCAGGGCCTCGCCGAGTTCGCGGGCGGGGTCCTGAAGGACGTTGGCGAGGGCGCGGTCGGGGTCCCAGTCCGGGCCGAGGAGGTCGGGGCCGAGGTGGCCGACAGCGCGGTGCTCGTCGGTGGTGCGCACAAGTTCCAGGACGGGGAGGCGGTAGCCGACGGCCGTGCGGTCGGGGTTGCCGAGGATCGCGCGGATCTGGTGGCCGGGGCCGCCGCTCCAGCGCTGGCCGTTCCCGTACACCTTCCAGGAGCCGTCCATCCGCAGGTGGGAGTGGAGTGTCAGGCCGCCCTCGATGCGGGTGAGGAGGTGTTTGCCACGCGGGGTGACGTCCAGGACCGTACGTCCCGTGAGGTCGGCTGTGGCGAAGCGGGGCACCCTGAGGTCGCTGCGGGTCAGCACCTTGCCCGCCAAGGCGTCGTGCAACCGCCTCGCGGCCTGCCAGACCGTGTCACCTTCGGGCATGGGTCAAGGGTGGCACGGTGGACGCGTGCTCGGTCGGAGTGGCTGTGAGCGGGTGGCCGTCATGCGCGCAGGCGGAGTCCTCGGGGCGTCGCGATGAAGCCCGCTCCTTCCAGGAGGGTGCCGATGGGGGAGGTCAGGGCCTGTGCGCCGTTGACGCGCTCCACCGTGACCGTGCCGAGCGAGCCCGCGCGGGCTGCCGCGGCCAGGGCCTCCGCGGCGCTTCCCAGGCGCGGGTCGGCCGCGGGGTCGCCGTCCGGGCCGGCGGGCCAGGCCAGCAGGGTCTTGCCGCCGCGCTCCATGTAGAGCGTCAGCTCACCGTCGACGAGCACCACCAGGGAGCCCGCTTTGCGGCCCGGCTTGTGCCCCGCGCCGGTCGGCGGCTCGGGCCAGGCCAGGGCGGCGCCGTAGGCGTTCGCAGGGTCGGCGGCGGCGAGGACCACGGCCCTGGATGCGCCGTCGGGTCGGGTGCGGCGGCCCGCGAAGCCCTGGTCGTACGCCGCGCGACCGCCGTCCTGCCAGGGCGGGGCGGCCCGCGGGTAGTCGCGGGGCGAGACCCACTCGCCCGGGGACGGATCGGGGGTGGCAAAGGAGGCGTCCAGGTCGGGGAAGCCGTCGGGGCCGGGGTCGTCGGTGTGGTCGTGGGAGGGGGCGGAGCCGTCCGGTCCGGCGAAGTCATGGGCCGGGAACGGGTCGGGTTCGAAGCCGGGCGGCGGCCCGGGCAGGGCCTCGCCGCGGTCGCGGGCGTTGGACACCGCGCGCAGGCGGTCCACCGCGCCGTCCATCGCGAACTGCGCGGCGCCGAGGCCCTCCACCACATAGCCGCGGCGTGCCTGGCCGCTCTCCTCGAAGACCGACAGGACGCGATACGTCGCTGAGAAGCCGCCCTCGACGCCCTCCGCCGAGACCGCGCCTCTGGTGACGACGCCGTGCCGGTCGAGGAGGGTGCGGGCGAGGGCGTGGGCCCGCACGGTGGGGTCCGGTTCGTGGGCCGGAAGCAGGGACCAGCGGCCGGCGACCGTCGGCGGGCCGGAGCGGGACGCGGTGCGGGCCGCGGCCGTCAGGGAGCCGTAGCGGCCGCGCGGCATCGAGCGCTTGGCGCGGTGGGCCGTGGAGCCGGCGGTGCGGCCCGAGCCGAGCAGGGAGCGCAGGGGGGTGAGCGTGTCGTTCGTCAGGCGGCCGGACCAGGCCAGGTCCCAGAGGGCGTCGGCCAGTTGGGGATCGGTGGCCTCGGGGTGGGTGGTGGCGCGGACCTGGTCGGCGATCTGCCGGAAGAACAGACCGTAGCCGCCGGAGAGGGTGTCCAGGACGGACTGGTGCAGGGCCGTCAGCTCCAGGGGGTGCGGGGGCGGCAGGAGCAGGGGGGCCGCGTCTGCCAGGTAGAGGGAGATCCAGCCGTCCTTGCCGGGCAGCGAGCCCGCCCCGGCCCAGACCACCTCACCGGCGGCGGTGAGCTCGTCCAGCATCCCCGGCGTGTAGTTCGCCACCCGGGAGGGCAGCACCAGCTTCTCCAGGGCGGAGGCCGGCACGGACGCGCCCTGGACCTGCTCGATGGCGCGGACCAGCCCGTCTGTGCCGCGCAGGGAATGGCCCTTGCCGATGTGCTGCCACTGGGGGAGGAACTGGGCGAGCGCGGCCGGGGGCACCGGCTCCAGTTCGTGTCGCAGGGCCGCCAGGGAACGGCGGCGCAGTCGGCGCAGTACGGCGGCGTCGCACCACTCCTGGCCGATCCCGGCCGGGTGGAACTCGCCCTGGACGACCCGGCCCGCCGCCGAGAGCCGCTGGAGGACACCCTCGGTGACGGCCGCGCCCAGACCGAAACGGGCCGCTGCCGTGGCCGAGGTGAACGGCCCGTGGGTGCGGGCGTAGCGCGCGAGGAGATCGCCGAGCGGGTCCTTGACGGGCTCGGTGAAGGCCTCCGGGACGCCGACCGGCAGGGCGGTGCCCAGAGCGTCGCGCAGGCGGCCCGCGTCCTCGATCGCCGCCCAGTGGTCCCTGCCCGCGATCCGGACCCGGATGGCCCGACGGGTGCCCGCCAGCTCCTGGGCCCACTGCGGGTCGGCACCCCGCTCGGCCAGTTCCCCGTCCGTGAGCGGGCCGAGGAGGCGGAGGAGGTCCGCGACACCCTCGGCGTCCTTGACGCGGCGGTCCTCGGTGCGCCACTGGAGCTCCTGCTCCAGCTCGGTCAGCACCTCCGCGTCGAGCAGCTCACGCAGCTCCGCCTGGCCCAGCAGCTCGGCCAGCAGCCGTGAGTCCAGCGACAGGGCGGCGGCGCGGCGCTCGGCCAGCGGGGAGTCACCCTCGTACAGGAACTGGGCGACGTAGCCGAAGAGGAGGGAACGCGCGAAGGGGGACGGTTCGGGTGTGGTGACCTCGACCAGGCGGACCTTGCGGGATTCCAGGTCGCCCATCAGCTCGACCAGCCCGGGGACGTCGAAGACGTCCTGGAGGCACTCGCGGACCGCCTCGAGGACGATCGGGAACGAGCCGAACTCACTGGCCACCTGCAGCAGCTGCGAGGCGCGCTGACGCTGCTGCCACAGCGGGGTGCGCCGACCCGGGTTGCGGCGCGGCAGCAACAGCGCGCGGGCGGCGCACTCGCGGAACCGGGCGGCGAACAGGGCGGAACTGCCCACCTGGTCGGTGACGACCTGATCGACCTCGCCCTTGTCGAAGACGACGTCCCCCGCGCCCACGGGGGCCTGTTCGGCGTCGTACTCCCGGCCCGTCTTCACCGGCTCCTGGTCCAGCAGGTCCAGACCCATGAGGTCGGCGTCCGGAAGGCGCAGCACGATGCCGTCGTCGGCGTGCATGACCTGCGCGTCCATGCCGTACCGCTCGGAGAGCTTGGCGCCCAGCGCGAGCGCCCAGGGGGCGTGCACCTGGGCGCCGAGCGCCTCGCCGACGCGGTCGATGCCAGCTCACAGATCCGGTACGGCAAGCGCTGGACCGGG
>NZ_JBEXSH010000045.1:0-20220 GCF_040613555.1 Streptomyces sp. NPDC006265 | reverse complement strand
GACCTGTATCGACAACGCCCAGGCCAACCAGGGCATCGTCACCGACCCCGCGTCGGCGATCAGGTGGTCCAGGCGGCCGGTCTCGCTCCAGATCACGGTGCCCGTGATGGCGGGCTGCCTTGCGAAGTTCAGGCTCAGCGTCTTGAACATGGCGGAGGCGGTCGACCGGTGATGGGCCGACATCACCAGGAACTGCCCCTCCCGCAACGCGGTGCGGGTCGGCATCTCGAACTCCCCGCCGGCCAGATCGACGAAGGCCTGCCGTACGGCTTCGATCGCCTCCTTCATCGTCACGGCCTCGCGGATCTCAGGCTCACCGACGGTCATCGCCTTCATGGCACTCCACTTCCTCGCTGGGCGCCTCCTCGACTGCTTCTCCGCAGAAGGAGGAATCGGTAAGGTATTACACCTTACGCATTACGACAAGAAGGGCTACGAGAAGGGGCTTCCTGCCGCCCCGAGGTTCTGTGTTATGCATTGGGCATGACTACTTCTCATCCGGCGGGGGCGCCCGCGCGCGGTGCGCAACTCAAGTCGGTCAGCCTCCGCCAGCAGGCGCGGGAGGCACTGCGTACCCGGATCGTGCTGGGGCAGATTGAGCCCGGCCAGGTGGAGAGTGTCATCAACGTGGCCGCGGAACTGGGGGTCTCCGTCACGCCGGTCCGCGAGGCCATCATGGACCTGGCCAACCTCGGCATGGTCGAGGTCATCCGCAACCGGGGCTTCCGGGTTCCGGTGCTCACCGACCACGATCTCGAAGAGATCTTCCGTGTGCGCACCATGCTGGAGGTCCCGGCGATGGTCGAACTCGCCGGGCTCGCCGACCGGGCGCCCGTGGCGCCGTTCCGGCAGCTCGCCGAACAGATCACCGATGCCGCGCGCGCGGGGGACCTGGTCGCCTTCCTCGACCTCGACCGCCAGTTCCACCTCGGTCTGCTGGAGCTGCTGGGCAACCGCCGGCTCGTGGCGATGGTCGGTCAGCTGCGCGACCAGGCGCGTATGGAGGGTCTGCAGAAGCTGGCGGACCAGGGTGAGCTGACCCAGTCCGGCGAGGAGCACCTCACCATCATGGACGCCATCACCGCAGGCGACGGTGAGCTGACTGCCACCCTCATGCGCAGGCACCTCACGCACAGCCGCGGCATCTGGGCCGGCCGCGTGGAAGACGGCGCCTGACCCTTCCGGGAACCCGTTCGACGTCCTCGCGTCGCCTGTCGCTCCGCGGGCCGACTTCCATGTATATGCCCGCTATCGGCACTCTGTGAGATCGCAACACGATGGTGATGCGGGCACCGTATTCGAACCCTTGACAGTCACCGGCCCGCCCCTGATGCTCAGTGAGGTATTACACCTCAGGCCCGAGTGGTTCGGCCTGTCCGCCAAGCCCGCGCCTGTGCCGGGCCCGGCCACCAGTCAACGGTTGGCCCAAATCGGAGACAAGAACCTTGGCAAGCAAGAAGAAGGCCATTGAGCTCGACAACGTCGTGAAGCGTTTCGGCGACCACACCGTCGTCGACAACGTGTCGCTGTCCGTGGCGCAGGGCGAGGTCGCCGCCATCATCGGTCCGAGCGGCGCAGGAAAGAGCACGCTGTTGCGCTGTGTCAACCTGCTCGAACGGCCCGACAGCGGCACCATCGTCGTCGCCGGCACGAGCATCGACGCAGGCAGTCAGATCAAGTCCAGGGACCTCGCGAAGCTGCGCAGCGTCGTGGGCATGGTCTTCCAGTCCTTCAATCTGTTCCCCCACCTTACGGTGCTGCGCAACATCACGCTGCCCCAGGAGCAGGTGCTCGGGCGCAGCCCGGCGGAAGCCCGCGAGCGAGGACGCGCGCTGCTGGCACGTGTGGGGCTGGCGGCCAAGGCCGACCAGTACCCGAACCGCTGCTCCGGAGGCCAGCAGCAGCGCATCGCCATCGCGCGCGCCCTGGCTCTCGACCCCGAGGTGATGCTGTTCGACGAGCCCACCTCCGCGCTCGACCCCGAGCTGGGTCTTGAGGTGCTGACGGTGATGCGGGAACTCGCCGACGACGGTATGACCATGGTGGTGGTCACCCACGAGATGGAGTTCGCGCGGGACGTCTCCGACCACCTCGTCGTCATGGCCGACGGGGCTGTCCTGGAAGAGGGCAAGCCCGCCGAGATCTTCGCGGCGCCCTCACACGCCCGGACCCGGCAGTTCCTCAGGGCGGTGGACCGCGATGACGTCTGACCTGTTTCTCGCGGTGCTCAAGGGCGTGCCGACGACCCTGCTGCTGACGGGCGCGAGTCTCGGGATCGGGATCGTGGGCGGGCTCCCGTTCGTCGCGGCACGCATCTCCAACCGGCGGCTCCTCCGGGTCCTCTCCCGTTCCGTGATCGAGGTCCTGCGGGGCATCCCGCCGCTGGTGTGGCTGTTCATCATCTACTTCGGCCTGGGCAACTCGCTGCCCGGGATCGATCCGCTGCAGGCGTCGATCGCCGGCATGGGACTGATCTCCTGCGCCTACATGGCCGAGATCTACCGCGGCGGCCTCACCGCGGTGCACCACGGCCAGTGGGAGGCCGCAAGAGCCCTGGGCATGAGCAGCCTGGCGACCGTCCGCAAGATCATCGCCCCGCAGGTCTTCCGTATCTCCGTGCCGGCGACGGCCAACTATGGCATCGGCCTGTTCAAGGACTCCTCGGTGGCCTTCACCCTCGAAGTCACCGAGGTCCTCTACTACGCGAACGAGCAGTCACGCACGACCGGTGACGCGATCAAGCCGTTCCTGGTGGCGGCCGTCCTCTACATCGTCCTGTCGACGGTGTGTGCGGCGCTGTCCCGCTCCCTCGACCGGCGCCTGCAGCGAAGGGTGGCCCGATGAGCTTCCTCACCGACTGGACGGATGCCTTCCCCCAGCTCTGGAGTGGCCTCAAGATCAGCGCCCAGCTGGTCGCGGGTAGCCTCGCCCTCGGCATGCCCCTGGGGCTGCTGCTGGCACTGGGTTCGGCATCACGCCTCGTGCCGGTCCGCTACACGGTCATCGCGCTCGTGGAGATCGGACGCGGCACCCCCGCCCTGGTGATGCTGCAGATCGTCTACTTCGGCCTGCCGGAACAGGGTCTGTCGCTGAGCGCCTTCGTCTCCGGAACGCTCGCCCTCGCCCTGACCACCGGCGCCTACGCGAGCGAGATCATCCGCGGCGGCCTGCAGTCCGTCCCGCAGGGCCAGTTGGAAGCGGCCGACGCCCTCGGGATGAGCCGGCTCTCCGTGCTGCGCTTCATCGTCATCCCCCAAGGGCTGCGTGTGGCCATCCCCGCTCTCATGGGCCTGTCCATCCTGATCTTCCAGGCCACCTCGCTCGCCTACTCGATCGCCGTACCCGAACTGCTGTCCGCCGCGTACTCGTACGGCAACTCCACCTTCAAGTACCTGAGTGTCCTCTCCCTCGCGGGCCTCATGTACCTCGCCATCACCGTCCCCTCCAGTTGGCTGTCCGAGCGCGTGGAGCGCCGTCTGGCCCGGCATGTCTGAGAACCGAGAACCACCAGGGAGAATCATGAACAGCAAGCTTCCCGCAGCCGTGGCCGTCGTCACGCTCCTGGCCGCGGTCACGCTCTCGGGCTGCGGAGGCGGATCGTCCGCCACCACGGTCAGCGAGGACTGCAAGCCCAAGCACGAGTTCAAGACGATGAAGAGCGGCACCCTCTCCGTGGTGAGCTTCGACATCCCGCCGTTCAGCAAGGTCCAGGACAACGACATCACCGGCGTCGACGGGGACATCGTCAAGGCGATCGCGAAGATGGAATGCCTCACCCTGTCCGTCAAGCCCGCCGGTGCCGCCGCGGTCATCCCGACCGCTCAGGCCGGACGGGCCGACCTGGCGGCCGGAGACTGGTACCGCACCGCGGTACGGGCGAAGGTGCTCGACCTGTCCGACCCGCTCTACCTCGACGACATGGCGCTCGTGTCGAAGGACGGCCTGACCGCCATCCCGGACCTCAAGTCGAAGGGGCTCACGGTCGGGACCGTGGATGGCTACCTGTGGGTCGCCGACCTCAAGAACTACCTCGGCGGCAAGCTGAAGACCTACCCGTCGGGCGTGAACTGCTACCAGGACCTTCAGGCCGGGCGCGTCGACGTGTGCGTCGACAGCTACGGCTCCGCCGTGTACTCGACCAAGGGAAAGAGCCTGAAGGTCGAGAAGGCCAAGCCCTTCGACAAGGTCGCCGCGTCCATCGAGGCCGCCCAGTCCACCTTCCCGATGCCCAAGGGGCACGACGACATGCTCAAGGCGGTCAACGAGGACATCGCGACCCTGCGCAGCAGCGGTGAACTCGCCAAGATCCTTACCAAGAACGGCCTGGAAGCCAGTGCCGCCGAGGTGGGAGAGCCGCGCCTGATCGGCTGACCGGAGCTGCCGGGGCGACCGCCGGAGAGACGACGTGCTCTTCGGCGGTCGCCGATCTGGAGAGAGAACGGGTTACCGGAGAGGAGCGGAGATATGAAGGTGGTCGGCATCGACTGCTTCGGCTACGACCTGCGCTATGCCCACGGCGAGTACGTCATGTCGGGCGGCCGCGCGGCGACGTCCGAGATCGGCACGCTGGTGCGCCTGCGCACCGACGAGGGGCTTGAGGGATGGGGTGAGATCACGCCTCTCGGCAACCGGTACCTGCCCACGCACTGGGCCGAGGTGCGCGCGGCCCTGCACACGATGGCCCCGTCCCTCCTCGGCCAGGACCCGACCAACCTGTCCGCGGTCCGCCGCACCCTGGACGGCGTCCTCCTCGGCGGCGGATACGCCAAGGCCGCCATCGACGTCGCCTGCTGGGACCTGCTCGGCAAGGCCTGCGGGAAGCCGGTCGCCGCACTGCTCGGCGGCGTGCTCCAGGAGGACTTCCCGCTCTACGAGGCGGTCCCCCTGACCTTCCCCCAGAAGATGGCCGACTTCGTCGTCCGCCGCGAGGAGGCCGGCATCAAGCGCTTCCAGCTCAAAGTCGGCAACGACCCCCTGGAGGACGCCGACCGCACGCGCGCCGTCGTGAACGCGGCGGCGCGCGACACCCTGGTGATCGCCGACTCCAACGGCGGCTGGAACCTGCGAGCGGCCCAGATCGCCGTAACGGCGATGGCCGACCTCCCGGTGTTCATCGAGCAGCCCTGCCGCGAGACCGACGACTGCGTCTTCGCGATGCGCCGCTCCAGCCTTCCGCTGGTGCTCGACGAATCCATCCTTACCACGACCGACGTCTTCCGCGCCAAGTCCGAGGCGGGAGCCGTGTCCATCAACATCAAGATCAGCCGGGTGGGCGGGCTGACCCAGGCGGCCCGCATGCGCGACCTCATGCAGGACCTCGACCTGATGGTCTCGGTCGAGGACACCTGGGGTGGCGACATCGTGAGCGCGGCGGTGAGCCACCTGGCGGCGAGCACCAAGCCGGAGAACTTCCAGAACGCCTCGTTCATGAACGACTGGACCGACGGACACGTCGCCGGGTATCAGCCGCGCTCCCGGCGGGGACGCGGTGCGGCGCCGACCGGCCCCGGCCTGGGTGTCACCGTGCACATCAACGGACTCGAATCCGTCTTCCGCATCGCCTGAACCCGCGCGCCTGCCCAGCTCCAAGGAACCTCTGCGCTGTGCGAACCACCGGCAGTCACCTCGCCGGGAGAGTCTTGGTTCATGGGTACATCGGCGTCTCTTGGACAGCGGGCTACGCGGAGTGCTCGGCCCGAGGACGAGCACGGGCTCCCACATCGGTCGCGCGGACGCTCGCTGCTGAGTCCGCGCAGCGTCGCCGCCCAGGTGCTCCTCCTCCAGCTTGCGGTGGCGGTGGTACTTGTCGCCGCGACGCTTGCGGCGCTGCTGCTGCAGGCCCGGCGTCAAGGGACCGAGGCGGCGCGCAGCGAGGTTCTCGCCGCCGGCGAGGCATTCGCCAACGCTCCGGGGGCGTTGAAGCCCTGGACGGCCCCGACCCGACCGCCATCCTGCAGCCGCGTGCCAGGAAAGCCCAGGAACGGGGCGGCCTCGACGGCATCGTGGTGTCGACGCCGCAGGGGATCCGGATCGCCCATGCCGATCCCGGCCTGATCGGAAACCACGTCATCGGCCCGTACGAGAAGGCGGCGCACGGCGAGTCGTTCACCCACATCGTGACGGACCCTCTGGGCCTGTCCGTGTACGCGGCGGTTCCGGTCTTCCGGCCGGCCGGCTCGGCCGCCGGCATCGTCTACCCCGAGATCACGGTCAAGAGCGTCGGACGAGGGCGGACGCGGCCTGTTCCTCATCGCTCAGTTCACCCAAAGCTGGGGCACCCGCTACACCGCCCGAGGCAAGGTCATCTGAGCCGAACAGTCCCTGCACGCCGATGCGGCCGGACCTGGGCCAACGGGCGACGACATCCTGGAGCAGTGGGACGATGCCACGCTGTTGAGGGCCGCTCTCGACGCCATCGGCGATTTGAGCAGCTGTCACAATCACGCGCCCCGGCGTGTGACATCTGTCCATGGTGTCGCCGAATGCGCGCTCCTACCTTGAGGGTCCGTGAGGTTCCGCGCGCCAGGCGCCCCCGCACCTCTCTTCCGCCTGCGGTGGCCGTACAGGTGATTCCTGGGGCCGCTCGGCTGAGCCGACGTGTGTGTCCCCCCGAGCGACGGAAAGCAGACCGATGAGCATCGCGGGCCCAGCAGTTCCACCCGCCGACGGCGCCGACGGCGCCCCATCCTCCCGTCCGAAAAGCCCCGGCTGTCACTGCGGGCGGTCATTGACTCCCTGCAGTGGCTGCCGAGCCCCACGCTGCCTGGATTGCGATCCCTACCGTTCCGACGACTGCGACCCGCCCCCTGACGCGGAGTACACGGGCGCGGCAGAGGCAGTCCCGCTCCCGGACAGCGCGACGGGTGAGCGGTACTTCGTCGTGATCGGCACCGACGTGGCACGAAGGGTCTGCCGCTCCCTGCAAGCGGCCGGACACCGCGTGCGGCACTTCGCCCACCCCACGGACCGGGATCTGCGCCAGGCGCTCGGCGGTGATGTAGCAGGGGTCGCGATCCTGTTGAAGGACGACGCCGAGTCCCTGCGTTACGCGCTGGCGGTGGAACACATCCGTCCCCACGTCACCCTGGTGGTGACGGTCTTCGACTCCATCCGCGGCCACGGCCATCGCCACCACCGACGGCAGCCGCAACGTCAGCAGGCCACCGCCGAACAGGCCGTACAGCCAGGGCACAGTGTGTAGTGGAGGGCGTGCACCAGGTCCACGTACACCCCACAGTCCCAGAGCCAGGGTGACCACCATGGGCGCGGTCACCGCCACCGCGCTGAGCGTCCGTGGGGACCAGGGACCGAAGGATCGGCGAAGGGCAGGCCTCAGGAGTCGCCGCGGTTGTTCCTGCGTCGTACTGATCTGGGCCTCCATGGGCCGGGGCCGGAGATCCGGCCGGACGATCGAGCGCGAAGCCGGCCGGGATCCGCCGAACCGCCCTGCTGCTCCGACTCTGGGCGCGACAGCCCGGACCGGTCCTCGTCCGAACGGCCACTCACCCGGCACGGCGCCTCAGCCTCGTCCGAACGGTCAATCTCTGATCGACCAGGCGCTGGAGCGAACCAACCGACGTCGTACGACTTCAGTGGCGGAGGGCATCCTGCCGGTCATCGAGCGGATCGTGTGTGGTCAGCAGGGGGATGAGAGCCCTGGCCGGCCCTGTCGGTCTCAACGGCGGCGGACATCCCTCCAGCACTCCCCGCTGCCGCACACGGGTCACGGAGAACGGGCAACGTACGTGGATGTGTGGGCCCGCGAGTCCCAGCCGCTCAAAGTGTGGCGCGCGGGTGGCTGACGGTGACGAAGGGGTAGCCGTCGGCGGTGAGGGCGCGCAGGATCTGGGGGGGGCGGCGGCGACCGACGTGGGGTGGATGTCGTGCAGCAGGACCACGTCGTTGCGCTTCACCTTGCTGATGACGGCGTGGGCGACCCGCGTGGCGTCGCGGTACTTCCAGTCCTCGGTGTCCAGGGTCCACAGCACGGGGGAGAGAGTGGTGGCGCCGCGGACGGTGCTGTTGATGGCTCCGTAGGGCGGGCGGAAGAGGGTGGGGGCCTTGCCGGTGGCGGCCTTGATCGCGGCGCTGGTGTGGTTCAGCTGGTAGGCGACCTGATCGGAGCTGAGCTTGGTGAGGTCGGGGTGGTTCCAGGAGTGGCTGCCGACCTCGTGCCCGGCGCGGGCTTCGGCGCGGATCAGGTCGGGGTGGGCGGTGACGTTCTGGCCGGTGACGAAGAAGGTGGCCCGGGCCTGGTTGCGAGAGCATCGGCAGGGCGCCCGGCGTCGGTGACCTCGTCGACGATCCGGGCCGTCAGCGTGCGCTCGACGTTCAGGCCCTCGGCGGTCGCGGGCCCGGTGATCGCTTCCCGCAGCTCGTCCCGGCTCATCGGCCCCACCGGCAGGTTCGCGCCGCTGACCGCCTCGGCCAGGGGCGGGTGGGTGCCGCAGTGGCCGTAGAAGTCGCCGCGTACGGCGATGGCCACGCGCAGTCGGCTCCCGGGTTCGCGGGCGCGGAGCAGCAGGCCGAGGAAGCGGTCGCGTTCCTCGCGGTCGTGGCAGAGGGTGAACAGCTCCTCGAACTGGTCGACGATCACCCAGGTGTCCAGCTCGCCGTCCCGCGGGGTGAGCGCGCTCTCGTGGGTGCGCGCGGGCCGTTCACCCGGCGTGAGTACCCGCACCACCGCGGGCGGTCGGCGCCCTGTGCCTGCCGCAGTGCGGGGATCAGCCCGGCCCGCAGCAGCGAGGACTTGCCGCTGCCGGAGGCACCGAACACGGCCGCGAACCGGAGTGCGCGCACCAGGCCCAGCAACTCGCCGACCTGCTTGTCCCGGCCGAAGAACAGGTCGTTGTCACCCGGCTCGAAGCGAGCCAGCCCCCGATACGACGCCCGCTCGTCCGCCGCGGGCTCCCGGACCTCCGCGTCCGCCTCCCGCCAGCGCTGCTCCCACTCGTCAGGGTCGGCGTCGAGCGCCTGCGCGTATGCCCGTACCACGGCGAGTGACGGCAGCTGGTCGCCGGCCGCCGCCTGGGACAGCGCGGTCGTCGAGTAGCCCGCCCGCTTCGCCATCTCCCGGTACGGCGGCTTCCCCGCCTTCTCGCGCAGGAGACGCAGGTCGTGCGCCAGCCGCTGCACGGGCCCTGCACCGGGGTCAACCGGCTTCTCGCGTCGTCCCACCCTGCGGCACCTTTCGACTTTGCCAGCACACAATCGAACGGCCGCCCAAGCTACGTTTCCTGGCCGGAGGCACGTCACGAACACCCCGTGGCTTACCGCACGGTGCGGTAGGCGTTGTGGATCGTGCCGGTGCAGGTGTTCGGCGGGGCCTGGCAGCGCACACCTCGCGGGCCTGCCGGTGTCCAGGCCCGCCACGGTGACGCCGGGCGCGTCGTCGCGCTTGCCGTCGCGGCGGGTGACCGTCAGGGTCAGCTTGTACGACTCCACCTCACGGCTGACGCCCAGCGCGGTGCGCACGCTCTGTCCGTCGCCGCTCGCGGTCACCGCGCCCGACCAGGCGCCGTCGGCGTCGCCGAGCCGGGGGTCGCACTTGGCCGTGCCGCCCGCCGGGGCGGTGAGCCGGGCCGGGGAGACCGTGAACATGCCGGTGGGCGCGCTGCCGCCGCCGGGGCTGGTGGTGGTCAGGTCCAGGGTGACGGGCTCCGTGCCCGAGTTGCGGTAGGTGAGCGTCCGGGGCACCGGCCGGTCGTCCTGGTGTGGCCAGGCGGCGGTGCCGAAGCCGAGGGAGGACGGCTCGGTGGTGACGTCGGCGCCGGTCGCCCGGGCCAGGTCGACCTGGCGGTGCTCCCGTCGGGGGGCTCGGTCAGGGCCAGTCGGTGGTGGCCGCGAGGGTGTGCCGGGCGGTGTCCTGGGAGCGGCTGCCGCCCTTGTGGGCGACGATCAGCGGCAGTTGCCTGCGGTGGGCGTCGTCGTACTTGTCCTTGATCAGCCCCGTGACGTCGAACAGGCGGCGGTCCGGCCGACCGCTGCCCAGCAGCCGGGGGACGACGTAGGTGTGTCCGGTGAAGCTCCGCATGGAGAATCCGATGTGTTCGCGGCCCTTGCCGCGCCGCACATCGATCACCCGGCCCGTGCCGTCCACGTTCACGGTGTCACCGGTCACCGGCGTCACGTGCGCGGTGGCCCGTGCCGAGGCGCTCGGTGGTGTGGTGGCCGGGCTCGTGGACGGGTCCGAGGCCGCGGTGTCGACGGTGGTGGAGACGCCCCCGGCCACCGACAGCGGCGCGAGGTGCCGTAGGTGGCCCCCCACCGCGCTCTCTCGCTGATCCGACTGCTCTTGCTCCGCAAGGTGGTTTCTCTCTTCGCCGTGGTCGGTGAAGGTCCGGAGTGGATCCGGGGCAGGCGGACGACCCCGAGCCCTCCGGGGGGCGGGGCGCGGGGCCGTCCGGGAAGGCCGACAGCGGGGGGAGCCGTCGGCCTGGGACCGACTCTTCAACAGGAAGAGATTGGTCAGTAGGTCCTCACCAGCACTGAACAATGCGTCAGGCCGTGGTCCACTTCTGGTTGCTCTGGCCGTTGCAGGTCCAAAGGATCAGCTTGGTGCCGTTGGCGGTCGCCGCGTTCGAGGCGTCCAGGCACAGGCCTGAGAGGCTGTTGGTGACGGTGCCGTCGGAGTTGAGGGTCCACCTCTGGTCGGTGCCGCCCGTGCAGCTCCAGATGATGACCTTGGTGCCGTTGGTGGTGCCGTTGTTGTTCGCGTCGAGGCACTTGTTGCCGTAGACGACCAGTTCGTCCCGCGGCGTCTGGGTGAAGGTCTGGTTCTGTCCGCCGGAGCAGTCCCACAGCTCCGCCTGGGTGGCGTCGGTGATGGTGTTCTTCTCCAGGTCCACGCAGCGGCTGGAGGCGGCGCCGACGAGGGCGGCGCCGTTCGTGCCGGGGATGCCCTGGACACGGATGGCGTCGATGTCGGGGGCGGTGCTGCCGGAGAGCGCGGCGAACTTCACGGTGTTGGCGCGCTTGGCCAGGTGCGCGAGGACGGACACGGTGCGGTAGGTGGTGGCCGAGCCGGTTGGGGGGAAGGCCACGACGTACTTGTACTGGCCGTTGACCTGGAGGGTGGCCCTACGGGTGGTGCTGCCGACGTTGGCGTAGGTGATGTCCACCAGTTTCGTGCCCGCCGACGAGGCGGTGACGTTGCCGAACGTCGGGGTGGTCGCGGTGGTGGTGTCCTCGTACGTCGAGCCGGATGCCTCGGTGCCGGAGACGGTCAGCAGGACGGCGTCACCCGCCGGGACGGTCGTGGTGTATCCGGTGCCGGAGGAGCCGGCGTCGGTGCCCGTCCAGACGTTGCGCACGGATGCGGGGGCCGAGGTGAGGCCGAGGTCGGCCCAGCGCACGGTTATCGAGGCCGACGAGGACGTGCGGTTGAGCAGCAGCACCGCGCGCTTGCCGGTGCCGGCGAGGACCTTGCCGTACACTTGGAGGTTTCTCGTGTCCTCGGCTACCTTGACGCCCTGGAGCCCGCGCGGGTCCTGGTCGATGGCGATCATTTCGCGGTTGGTGAGGATGTCGCGGGTGGTGGTGCTCATCGTGGTGAGGTTGTTGCCCGCCAGCAGCGGGGCGCCGGAGATCGCCCACAGGCCCATGTGCAGCCGGTTCTGGGCGGCGCTCAGGCCGCTCATCCCGGTCATCAGCATGTCGGGGTCGTTGTAGGAGCCGGTGTGCTGGGCGGCCGGGTGCAGGGCCTTGTCGAAGTTGGTGAGCATCTTGGCCGTGGTCGGGGTCTGGCCCCAGAAGATGACGTCGGTGCTGGTGCGCCACAGGTCGCCGTAGCCGGTCGCCCAATTCCAGGGCAGTCCGCTGCCCCACTCGCAGAAGGACAGCACGAGTTGGTGCCCGGTGACGGCCGTCGCGGCCTCGTTGGCGGCGGCGATCGCCTTGTACTGCGTCTCCTGGTCCAGGCCCTCCTTCTGGCCCCCGCACCAGTCGATTTTGACGTAGTCGAAGCCCCAGCGCTGGAAGGTCTCCAGGTCCTGCTGGTAGTGGCCCTCCATACCGGTGTTGGGGGCGGCCGGGCGGGTGGTGGGGAAGTAGTAGCCGCAGCCCTGCTTGCCCGCGTCGGTGTAGATGCCGGCCTTCAGGCCCTTGCTGTGGATGTAGTCGGCCATCGCCTTCATGCCGCCGGGCCACAGGTTCTCGTCGACGACGATGTTGCCGTTCGCGTCCCGGTCGCCCTGCCACCAGCCGTCGTCGAGGTTGACGTACTGGTAGCCGGCGGCGGCCATGCCGGAGGAGACCAAGGCGTCGGTCTGCTGTTTGATGACGTTGTGGTCGATGCTGCTGGCGAAGCTGTTCCAGGACGCCCAGCCCATCGGCGGCGGGGTCACGCCGGTCTGGGTGGTGCTGACCGCGACCGGCTCGGCCGCCAGCGGTGCCGACGACTCATGGCCGTCCAGGGCTGCCAGGCCGGCCAGGGCGAGAGCGAGGGCCAGGGCCCGCGCGGTGACGCGTCCGGCCCATCTCCGGGTGAAGACATGTGACATACGGGTGCCTCCTGTGTTCAGTAGCCGACGCGGAAGGTCGCGTCCTGCCGGTCCGTGGCCGTGGAGATCGGGTCGATGCGCAGGACGTAGTCGGAGTGGCGGAGGTAGCGGGTCGGGTTGTTGTACGACCGGAAGGAGGACCAGCTCGCGTCCGCCAGGCCCGCCGTGCGGTAGAAGGTCGCGTCGGCCGCGAACGTCGACGTGCCGTCGTTGACGTCGAGTTGCAGCGCGTAGTTGTAGTGCCGCAGGTAGCGGGTGGGGTAGTTGACCGACCGGAAGGAGACCCCGGAGCTGTCGGCGAGACCCGGTACGAGGGTCCACAGGGAGTCCTTGTACGGCTCGATCGGGTACGTGTCGATGCGGCCCACGTAGTTGGAGTGGCGGACGTAACGGGCCGGGTAGTTGTAGGACTTGAGCCGGTTCCAGGTCGGCGCGCCCCACTTGGTCAGCAGGTTGTTGTACTCAGCCGTGGTGATCGTCGCGATGCCGCAGTGCTTGGAGTTGACCGGCTGCGTGTAGGTCCTCTGGTCGAGCGCGGCCCAGGTGCCGGAGGCGAGGTCGGCGGACTGCCAGGCGTAGAAGACGCCGTTGGGCGTGTAGGTGTCGCCCCAGAGGTACCAGGCGCCGGAGCTGAGGGACTTGACCACGGTGGGGGCTTCGGTGCCGCCGTGGGCCACACCCGCGCTGTACTCGGTGAAGCTGCCCGGGTTCAGGGTGGTGGATCTGGCGCTCACCAGGGTCTGGTTCTTCTTGAAGAAGAGGTAGTTGTAGCCATTCACGCCCACGGCCATGTCGCCGTCGATGACGTCGTATCCGGGGTCGAAGAAGACCTGCGGGGCGGAGGCGGTGACGAAGTCGCTGGTGTAGTTGACCATGATCACGTTGTGGCCGCTGCTGTTGACCGCGGAGTAGATGACCGCGTACTGGCCGCGGACCGCGTCCCAGAACGCCTCGGGCGCCCAGCTGTGGGTGGTCATGTCGTGCAGCTTCAGGCGCCGGTAGCCCGTGAAGGTGCGCAGGTCGGCGGAGTCCCAGACGTGGATGTACTGGCTGTTGTAGCTCCAGTTGGTGCCCTTGAGATCGGTGGCGAGGACGACGAAGGTGCCGTCCTGCTTGCGCATCAGGAACGGGTCGCGCAGACCCAGCGCGCCGGCGGTGGGGGTGACCAGGGGGTTGTTCTGGTTCAGCGGCGTCCAGTTCAGCCCGTCGGGGCTGACGGCCAGGTGCAGGCCGTAGTCGGTGCCGTCGCCGAGGTTGGTCGACTCGGTGAAGTAGACCATCGCGTACGCCGAGTCGGCGGCCTGCGCGGTGCCCGCGCCGAGCGTCAGGGCGAGCGGCACGGCGGCCGTCATGCCCAGAAGGCCGCGGCGGGACAGGTGGGGGTTTGCGCTCATGTTGCTCTCCAAGGTGGCGTGCGGGGCACCTGAGTGGCCGAGATTTCGAACATAGTTCGGAAAATCGATCAGAAGGTAGGGGCCGGATCATGGGTGCGTCAATCGCCCGGTCACTCCTTTGTGGTTCCTGTGCACCCGGGGCGCGACGGGACGCGCCCCGGGGCGGGAGTTGCAGCGCTGGGTGTAGATGAAGCCGATCTTGTCGACCTCGTCGCCGGCGCGCCCGTGGAATCCGGCGATCTGCCGGCCGGTCGGGGCGGTGCGGGACACGCAGTCCGAGGTCGTGGTGCCGCCGGCGAGCGTGCGGCCGAGGTTCGTCGTGAACCTGGCGTAGAAGGTCCGGGTGTGGTCGTCCTGCTGACCCTGACACAGGTATGCCGCCGTCACGTACTCGCTGCTGCCGAGCGTCAGTGAGGACGCGGTGCCGCCGGTGCCGCCGTGGGCGAGCGTGGTGCCATTCGCCAGGGTGAGGCTCATCTGGTCGACCCGGGAGCCGGACCGCAGCCCGATGGTGGTGGCGCGGGCGCCGGTGGTGACACTGTCGATGTCGTTGAAGTAGTCGCCGTGCGGGCCGCCGAACTGCTCGCTCAGCTGGAAGGCGGAATTGCGCGACCAGTTGAAGCCGACCGTGATCGGGTCGTGGTCGGAGAGCATCAGCCCGTCGTCGGTGAGGAACTCGGCGTGCTCGTTGTTGTACGACATGGCGTTCAGCGAGACGAGCTTGCTGCTCCGGTAGAGGACCTTGTCGACGACCTCGCAGTCATTGGGGACGGTGGCCCCCGACTGGTCGCAGACCAGGGCGTCACTGCCCTTGGCGGGCGCGCTGCCGCCGCGGATCAGCTGGACCCAGGCGTCGGTCAGGCCGCCTGCCGCGGCGAACTCGGCGATGGTGTCGCCGGTGCGGGTGTAGCGGGTGTTGGTGTCGCCCATGACCACGACCGCGTTCCCGGCGGAGTGGGTGGCCCTGAAGTCGGTGAGCTGGCTGAGGTTGTCGGCGCGGGCGGCGAGGTCGTCGTTGAAGCTTCCCCTTGATGTTGGACACCTGGAGGTCTTTCCACCGGACTGGCCGACCGCGGGCCTGCTGACGGCCACGGCCAGGGCGGCGGTCAGACGGCGCTGTCTGGAGGAGCTGTTCATCGCAGGCGTTCCCTTGTTTGGGCATGCGGGTGCCGACGTACGGGGTGGCGAGGAGATGCGGGCACGGCGAACGGCACTGCTGGGCGGTTCGAGCGTCCGCTGACGTGGAGAGGCTGACGTGATGTGAGGAGGCTTACGCGGGTGCGGTCAGGGTGTCGTACCGGCTCCGGAGGGCCCTGTGCTGGCCCGCAGAGAGATCGGGGGCGCGAAGAGATGGTGCCGGGGCGGCGCGTCGGGGTGGCCGAGCCGCTCCACCAGCAGGTCGACGGCGCGTCGGCCCATCTCCTCCGCCGGTACGTCCGCCGCGGTGAGCTGCGGGGCCACCGTCTCCGCCCAGCGACTGGCCACGACCCCGGTGACGGAGAAGTCGCGCGGCACCTGGCGGCCCGCCTGGGCGAGTCCCCGGTAGAGGCCGCCGAGAGCGGCCTCGTTCAGCGTGACCAGGGCCGTGGTCGCCGTCGTGCAGGATCCGCTCCAGGCATGCCTGGCAGAGACGGCGCCGTCCCCGCAGCAATAGCTCCTCGCCGTCAGCCCGCGTTCGGCCGCGGCCTTGGTGAAGCCGTCCAGGCCCCGGTGCGCGGACTCGTACCCGGCCCGCAGCGGCTGCTCGGGGCGGTTGACGAAGGCGACCCGGCGGTGGCCGAGATCGGCCAGGTGGTGAACGCACGCCGCCGCCAGCGCGGTGTGGTCCAGGCCCACCCACCAGCCGCCTTCCGGACGAGCGGTGCGGCTGATGGCGACGGAGGGGTAGCCCAGCGCGGCCAGGTGATCGACCCGGTCGTCCTCCAGCCTGATCTCCATCAGGATCGCGCCGTCGACCCGCGGCTCTCCCAGCAGCCGCTGGAACGAACGCTCGCTGTCCACGCCGCTCGGGGCGAGCAGCACGTCGTAGTCGTAGGCCGCGGCGGCCTCCACCACGCTGTCGATGAAGTCCAGCTCCATCCCGGTGTAGCGGTTGCCGGCCGGCGGGAAGACCGACCGATCGTGCTGGTGCGGCCGTGGGCGAGGGCGCGTGCGCTCGCGTTGGGCCGGTAACCCGGCTCGTCGATGACCCGCTGGATCTTCTGGCGGTTGTCCTCGGACACGGGCCGCTTGCCGCTGAGCGTGTACGCCACAGTGCTCCGCGAGACACCAGCCCGCTGGGCAATCTCACCGATGTTCACGGGCACTCCTTGCTGTGAGTTGTCGAATCGGTTCGACTTTCCCCAGGAAATCGTTCAGGTACTCGTTCAGACCTATTCGTTGTCGAACCGGTTCGTGTACAGCGCAGTCAGGAGCGAGCCGGACGGGCGTCGACGCCTCGCGCCGAATTTCTCAGGGCTGCCGGTCCGGTCTCCCGGCTGTCTTGACGCCTTCTTGCCGTCCCTATAGCCTCTGGCCGAATCTCCGGACGCTGTTCTGAATATCGAACAAAACGGGGAGCTGTTGACCCTCGTATTGCTCGTGCATCCGACCCGGATCGGGTGCTCCACGACGCAAACAAGGATGTGTTTGTCATGGGCATTGCAGGCAGGTGGCGGAGAGGTTCTGCTTTCGTCCGGCGGCTGTGGGCCACAGCGACGGCTCTCGCCGTCGTCGCCGGCGGTGTGACGGTCGGGACGGTGGTGGCCGCGACCGGCGCGCAGGCGGCCACCGCGACGTTCACGAATCCGCTCAGCAATTCCGGCGCCGACCCGTACATGACCTACTACGACGGCGACTACTACCTGATGACGACGCCGTACAGCGGGCCGCTGACGATGCGGAAGGCGCCCACGATCGAGGCGCTCAAGTCAGCGTCGCCCGTGCCGGTGTTCAGCGCCCACGCCGCCGGCCGCGACCACTACATCTGGGCCCCGGAGATGCACCTGCTCGACGGCCCCAACGGCAAGCGCTGGTACATCTACTACTCCGCCGGTACGGGCGACATCGAGGACCAGCGCGTACACGTGCTGGAGAGCGCCGGTACCGATCCGCTCGGCCCGTACACGTACAAGGGCATGATCTTCGGCGCGAACGACTGGTGGGGCATCGACGGAAGCGTCGTCACCATCAACAACCGGCTGTACTTCACCTGGTCGGGGGTGCCGACGCCGCAGTGGGCCGGATCCAACCCGAGCATCTACATCGTCGCGTTGAGCAATCCGTGGACCGTCACCGGATCCCGTACGCAGATCTCCATCCCGACCTACTCCTGGGAGACCCAGGGCACCCCGATGAACGAGGGCCCGGTCGCGTTGCAGCACGACGGAAAGACGTTCATCTCCTACTCGGCGAGCGCCTGCCAGGGCCCGGACTACAAGCTGGGCCTGCTCACCCTCACCGGCGGCGACCCGCTGAACGCGAGCTCCTGGACCAAGAGCACCGAGCCGGCCTTCCAGCGCAACGGCGCGGCCAGTGTGTACGGGCCGGGCCACAACGGGTTCTTCAAGTCGCCTGACGGCACCGAGGACTGGATCGTCTACCACGCCAACTCCTCGTCCTCCCAGGGCTGCGGCACCACCCGCACCACCCGGATCCAAAAGATCACCTGGAACGCGGACGGGTCCCCGAACCTCGGCGTACCGGTGGCCACGGGTACCGCGCAGGCCGTCCCGTCCGGAGAACCGGCGGTGACGTACTACCGGCTGACCAACCGCAACAGCGGCAAGGTCGTGGACGTACAGGCACCCAACACCGGCACCGGCGTCAAGGTCGGCCAGTACGCCTGGAACGGCAAGCCGTGGCAGCAGTGGCGCTTCGTCGACGTGGGCGACGGCTACTTCCAGATCGAGAGCCTCAACAGCGGCAAGTGCCTGGACGTGAGCGGCGCCTCCACCGCCAACGGTGCCGGCATCATCCAGTACCCCTGCCACTCCGGCCGGAACCAGCAGTTCCAGTGGGTCGCCGTCGACGGATACCACCAGCTCAAAGCCCGTCACAGCGGCAAGTGCGTCAACGTCGTCGGTGCCTCGACCGCGGACGCCGCCCTGCTCGAACAGCGTACCTGCGGCACAGCCGCCAGCTTCCAGTGGTCACGTATGTGACATCACGTCACCCGGTTGTGACACCCGTAGAAGGACAGGAAACGTACATGCACAGATTCTTCTCCCGGCTCGCGGCGATATTGGTTGCCGCCTGCCTGCTCTTCACATCCCAAGCCCTAACCACACCTGAGCGGGCCGCAGCCGCCGATCCGGGCTACCTGATGGTGCACTTCACCGGGGAGGGGTCGACCAATCAGCAGATGCACCTCTCGCACAGCACCGACGGTGTGAACTGGAGCGACCTCAACGGTGGCGGCATGGTCCTGCGCTCCACGGTCGGTACGAAGGGGGTGCGTGACCCCGCTCTGGTCCGCGCCCCGGGGGGTGGCAAGTACTGGATCATCGCGACGGATCTGTGCATCAGCTGCGGTCAGTCGTGGAGCGATGCCATCAACAACGGCAGCCGCAACCTGGTGGTGTGGGAGTCGACGGACCTGGTCACCTGGTCGCAGCCGTGGCTGCTCAATGTCGCCGGCGCGATCCCCGACGGCCGCAACGCCTGGGCGCCCGAGGCGATCTGGAACCCGGAAACCAACGACTACGTCTTGTACTGGGCGACGAACGTGCCCCTCAACGGCGCGACGAAGCACCGCATCTACTACGCCCGAACCAGCGACTTCCGCACCATCACCACCCCGCAGAGCTACATCGAGCGCCCCGGCACCCAGGAAATCATCGACACCCAGATCATTGAGATGCCGTCCGGCGTCGGCAACTACCGCTATGTGCGGGCCTCCGGCGACGGGCAGATCACGCTCGAAGGCAGCGACTCGATCCTGGGAACGTGGACCAAGCTCGGCGACCTCTCCGGTATCGGCCTCACCGGCTCCCAGGTCGAAGGCCCGATGTGGATGAAGTTCAACGGCACTGACAAGTGGGCCCTCTACCTCGACCAGTACGCCACGGGCGGCGGTTACATGCCGGTGCTCACGACTGACCCGTCCAACCCCGCCGCCTACCAGAAGCAGGCGTCGGGAAGCTACAACATGGGCGGCACGAAGAAGCGCCACGGCTGGATCCTGAACCTCACGGCCGCTGAAGAGAGCCGGGTGCTCGCACGCTGGCCCAACACCGCGATCAACCGGCTGCAGTCGTACAACTTCCAGGACCGGTACGTGCGGCACACCAACTTCGACGTACGCATCGACCCGAACGTCAGCCCCGCCCAGGACGCTCAGTTCCGGATGCGGACCGGCCTGGCAGGCTCCGGCACCGTCTCCTTTGAGTCGGTGAACTTCCCCGGCTACTTCCTGCGGCACTCGAACTTCGACTTCCAGCTCGCCCACAACGACGGCAGCAGCCAGTTCGCGGCGGACGCCGCCTTCCGGCAGGTCGCCGGACTCGCCGACCCGACCTGGTCGTCGTTCCAGTCCTACAACCACCCCGACCGGTACATCCGGCACTACGCCTACCAACTGCGGTTGGACCCGATCACCACCGCGACAGGGCGCAGCGACGCCACCTTCCGCGTGACGAGCTGACCCGTGCTGACAGGGATGCCGGCGCCCTCACGGCGATCTCCCACCGGCCGCCGCCCTCGGGCGGGGAATGCGCCGGCATCCGCCCCGTACAAGAGAAGAGAGAGGTCACATGTGGGCGACGGGGATTGTGGGAGATCGGGTGAGGACATGGCTTGAGCGGCCACTAAAGCGTTTTCCCCTGGCAGCACCCTCTGGGGGAGGCCGTAGCGCAGTCACAGCTGACGCGCCGCGCATTTCGCACTTCCCCGGCACCTCACGCACCAAGGTTCCCGCATGCCCAGACGCATCCTCGCCCCTGCGCTCCTCCTGCTCGCCTCGCTCACCCTGACGTCCGCCTGCGCCACCGTCTCGCCACCGGCGGACTCCGCGCCCTCTCGGGACGGCCGGTCCCGGACCGCGGGGACCGACGCAGCCACCTCCATCGACCCGTCCAGGATCAAGGGCGTCAACATCGTCAGTGACAGCAGCACCGACCGCTCCTGCCCCTGGGCCACGGCCTACCCGGACGTCCCCGGCGCCGACGCGATGACGGCCGCGATGAAGAAGGACGTGGAGGAACGCCTCGCGGTCTTCCGCGGTGAGGACGGCGGCGGGGGCGCGAGCTGCGGTGGCGCGGCCCTCGGGGCCGGTGTAGTGCAGCGTGCGGTCGTCGAGGTCGATCCGGTCGGCCTCGCCGAGCACCAGCCGGACGTCCGGCAACGAG
>NZ_JBEXSH010000044.1:0-20362 GCF_040613555.1 Streptomyces sp. NPDC006265 | reverse complement strand
CTCGTCGGCGGCGGGGGCGTGTTCGGGGGTGGCGCCGGGGCCGGGGTTCTCGTCGGGGCCGGAACCCTGCCGGCCGGCGGAAGACCCGGGAGTATCCGCTCCGTCCGCGGAGCCGGCCCCCTCCGGATCCTCCGCGTCCAGCAACCGCACCGCGTGCCGGCCCAGTTGGGCCACGAGTGCGCTCGGCAGCCACGGGTCGAGGGCGCGGCCGTCGGAGACGGTGTCGTCCGCGCCCGTGCGTTCCAGGACGCGGTCGAGGGAGGGCCGGGCGGCGGGGTCCTTGCGCAGGCAGTCCCGGACGAGGTCGGCGATGCCCTCGGGGACGCCGTCCAGGTCCGGTTCCTCCTGGGCGATGCGGAACATCAGGGCGTGCACGCCGCTGTTGGCGGTGCCGAAGGGCAGGGCGCCGGTCGCGGCGTAGGCGAGGACCGAGCCGAGGCAGAAGACGTCGCACGCCGGGGTGATGCGGTCGCCCCGCACCTGCTCGGGCGCCATGAAGCCGGGTGATCCGACGAGCGCGCCGGTGCGCGTGAGCCCGCCGTCCGTCACGGTCTCCAGGGCGCGGGCGATGCCGAAGTCGATGACGCGCGGGCCGTCGATGGTGACCAGCACGTTGGACGGCTTGAGGTCGCGGTGGACGATGCCGGCGGCGTGGATGTCCTTGAGCGCGTGCGCGAGCCCGGCCGCGAGGATGCGGACCGTCCGCTCGGGCAGGGCACCGTGGTCGTGCCCGACGACCTGCTGAAGGCTCGGACCGGCGACGTAGCCCGTGGCGACCCACGGCACCGCCGCCTCGGTGTCCGCGTCCAGCACCGGCGCCGTCCAGTACCCGCCGACCCGCCGCGCGGCCTGCACCTCCTGCCGGAACCGCTCCCGGAACTCCTCCTGCGCCGCCAGCTCCTCGCGCACGAGTTTCACGGCGACCGTGCGGCCCCGCTCCGAGCGCGCCAGATAGACGTGCCCCATGCCCCCCGCACCGAGCCGCGCCAGCAGCCGGTAGGCGCCAATGCCCTGTGGATCACCGGGCCCCAGTTTCTCCATCGCTCAGCCGCCTTCCCCCATACGTGAGCAACAGATCGAGAATAGTGGCGGGCCGGGGCCGGGTGACCTGGGAGATGTCTACGTTTCCGTAACAGGCGGACCCACCTGGTCGAGCGCCTTGGACAGCCGTTCCAGCATCCTTACCGCCTCCGCCAGCTCCGCCTCGCCGAACGCCTCGGCCAGCCGGTCGGCGAACGCCGCGTGGCCGGGGTCGATCCGGGCGGTCGCCGCGCGTCCCTCGTCGGTCGGCGCGAGGAGCTTGGCCCTGCGGTGCGCCGGGTTCGGCCGGTACTCCGCGAGCCCCCGCTCCACCAGCAGGTCGGCGATGCGCTGCACGCTCTGCCGGGTGATGCCCATGGCGCGGGCGATGCCGGAGACCGGCAGCGGCTCCCCGAGGACCGCGCCGAGCACCTGCCACCAGGCGGCGGTGAGCCCGGCGGGCCGGGCCAGTTCCTCCGCGACGGCGAGGAACTGGCCGTTGAGCCTGAACACCCCGAGGGCGCTGCCGCTGAGCAGGTCCTGACGCTCGCGGGTCACAGCGCACCGGCCTTCTCCAGCACCCCGTAGGCCGCCGGGTCGGAGTCGTGGAACAGCCGGTACCAGGCGTCCAGCACCTCACCCTCGTAGACCCCGAGCAGCCGGAGGATCTCCCGGGCGAAGGCGACGGGCTCGGTGGGGCCCGCGGTGATCAGGGGGCCGTCGGTGACGGCGTCGGCCTCGACGTAGCGTCCGCCGCCCGCGTAGCCGGTCGCGGCCAGGTAGAAGGAGACCGCGCTGGTGTGGTCGCGGTCGTCGAGCAGGCCCTCGCGGGCGAGTCCGGCGGTGGCGCCGCAGATGGCGGCGACCGGGACACCCGCGTCCAGGAACGCCCGGGCGGTGCGGGCGAAGGGGGCGAGGTCGCCGGATGTGTCCCAGAGGTCGGCGCCCGGGAGGATCAGCAGCGCACTGTCCTCGGGGCGCAGGCCGCCCAGGGCCAGGTCGGGCCGGATGCGCAATCCCCCGAGACTCCGCACCGGGGCGGTGGACGGGCCGACGGTCCGGATCTCGTGGCCGGTGCGGGCGAGCTGGGCCGCGGCGTGGCCGGTCTCCCAGTCGGCGAGGGTGTCGTAGACGGCGAGATGGACGGGCTTGCCGGTGGTGGTGTTCATGACTCCTCCTCGTCCCGTGCGCTTATGACAGCATGCTGTCGAGAAGACAGCACGCTGTCAATAGCGTGCGTCCCGCCTGGACAACCTGTCGGGGGGCCGCCGCCGACTCCAGACAGGCCGCCGATTTCACCGCCCTCTCCCCCGCACCTACGCTCGCCCGCATGACCCCTCAGCCGAACCCCGAAGCCGGTGCCGCCGTCAAGGCCGCCGACCGTGACCATGTGTTCCACTCCTGGTCCGCTCAGGAGCTCATCGACCCGCTCGCCGTCGCCGGTGCCGAGGGGTCGTACTTCTGGGACTACGACGGCCGGCGTTACCTCGACTTCTCCAGCGGGCTCGTCTACACCAACGTCGGCTACCAGCACCCGAAGATCGTCGACGCGATCCAGGAGCAGGCCGCGAAGATGACGACCTTCGCGCCCGCCTTCGCGATCGAGGCGCGGTCGGAGGCGGCCCGGCTGATCGCCGAGCGGACCCCTGGCGACCTGGACAAGATCTTCTTCACCAACGGCGGGGCCGACGCCGTCGAGCACGCGATCCGGATGGCCCGTCTGCACACGGGCCGCCCGAAGGTGCTCTCGGCGTACCGCTCGTACCACGGCGGTACGCAGCAGGCCGTGAACGTCACCGGCGACCCGCGCCGCTGGGCCTCCGACAGCGGCACCGCCGGAGTCGTGCACTTCTGGGCGCCCTACCTCTACCGCTCCCGCTTCTACGCCGAGACCGAGGAGCAGGAGTGCGCGCGGGCGCTGGAGCACCTGGAGACGACGATTCGCTTCGAGGGACCCTCGACCGTCGCGGCGATCATCCTGGAGACCATCCCGGGCACGGCCGGGATCATGGTCCCGCCGCCCGGCTACCTCGCCGGGGTGCGGGAGATCTGCGACAAGCACGGAATCGTCTTCGTCCTGGACGAGGTCATGGCCGGGTTCGGGCGGACCGGTGAGTGGTTCGCGGCGGACCTGTTCGACGTCACGCCCGACCTGCTGACCTTCGCCAAGGGCGTGAACAGCGGATACGTGCCGCTGGGCGGGGTCGCGATCTCCGGCGCGATCGCGGAGACGTTCGGCAAGCGCCCGTACCCCGGCGGCCTGACGTACTCCGGGCACCCGCTGGCGTGCGCCGCCGCCGTCGCGACGATCGACGTCATGGCGGAGGAGGGCGTCGTGGAGAACGCCGCGCGGCTCGGCGAGTCCGTCCTCGGGCCGGAGCTGCGGGCGCTCGCCGAGCGGCACGGAAGCGTCGGCGAGGTGCGCGGCGTCGGCATGTTCTGGGCGCTGGAGTTGGTGCGCGACCGCGAGACGCGGGAGCCGCTGGTGCCGTACAACGCGGCCGGTGAGGCGAACGCCCCGATGGCCGCCTTCGCCGCCGCCGCGAAGAAGGGCGGCCTGTGGCCCTTCGTGAACATGAACCGGACGCATGTCGTGCCGCCCTGCAACATCAGCGAGGCCGAACTCAAGGAAGGCCTCGCCGCGCTGGACTCGGCGCTGTCGGTGGCGGACGAGTACACCGGGTAAACACCTGTAAACCCGCCAGTAACCGGCATCCTCGCGTCCCGTTCGAACGCGTAAGGTGGCGTGCTCGTAGACATACATATACGCGCACGCCACCCGAACGCGACGAGGGAGACGCCCTGACCATGCCCGCCAGCTCCGGCAACGGCGCCGTGACACGCAGCACCCTGCGGCAGCAGATCGCCGACGCGCTCCGTGACGAGGTGCTGGCCGGGCGGCTCCAGCCGGGGCAGGAGTTCACGGTCAAGGAGATCGCCGAGCAGTACGGGGTGTCCGCGACACCGGTGCGCGAGGCCCTCGTCGACCTCTCCGCGCAGGGGCTCCTGGAGGCCGACCAGCACCGCGGCTTCCGGGTCCACGAGTACTCGGTCGACGACTTCCGCGGCATGATCGAGGCCCGCGGACTGGTCATCGAGGGCATGTTCCTCGCGCTGACCGAGGGGAGGCCGGGCGCGGTACGCCCGGACGATCCCCGGTCCGCCGCCGTGGTCGCCGGGGTCCGCAGGCGCGGCGAGGAGGCGCAGCGGGCCGCCGCCGCCGGTGATCTCACCGTCCTCATCGGTTACGACCTGCGCTTCTGGCGCGAGCTCGGCGCGTGCTTCGGTAACCCCTACCTCGCCGACTTTCTGCACCGGCTGCGCGTCCAGACCTGGGTGTGCGCGGTGCAGCACCTGCGGCGGCTCACCGATCTGCGCGGCGAGCTGTGGGCCGGCCACACGCTGCTGGTCGACGCCCTCATCGCCCGCGACAACGACGCCGCCCGGGCGATCATCGCCGCGTACAACACGCACTCGCTCACCCTGATCGAGCGGCTCGCCTCCCGATGACCCGAGTCTCCGCTGTCCGTATGGGTATGGGACATGCACAGCGGGAGCCGTGACCGCGGCGCACCGCTACCCTTCTTGACCATCGTGCTACCCGACCACCGCGCTGAGCGAGGAGCCTTCTTTGGCCTGTGACCTGTGGCTGGTACCGCTCGTGGACGTGTTGTGCCACACGCCGGACAACCCCTTCGCCGAGGAACTCGCGCAATACAACAAGGTGCTCGCCGAGGCCGGCCTGCCGCCGGTGCCGGTGTACCAGTACATGCCGGGCCTGTCCGGCGAGGTCGCCCCGGTCGCGGGCTTCGACTACGACGCGCTGCACTTCCTGCGCCGGGCCTATCTGCTCCAGGTGTGCGGCCTGCCGGTGACGCCAGTGGACGAACTCGGCGGCGACTACGAGCAGTTGCTGGAGATGTTCGAGTCGACGGCCCAGCAGTCGCATCTGGTCTGGCACTACGACCACGCGGGCGCCTACGTCCCCGTCGACTTCCCCGGCCCGCTCGCCGACGACGCCCTCCTCGCCGGCGGCGGCCCGCTGGGCTCCTCGCACGCGCTGCTGCGGGAGCTGGAGGTGGTCGCCCCGGCCCTCGGCATCGACCCGGCCAATCCGCCGGCGGCCCCGCAACCGCCGCTCGCCCCGACGGAGCTGGAGGAACCCGCCGTGCCCGCCCCGTACGACCCGAGCCCCTTCGCCCGTGAACGGCACGTCTGGCTCGGGCTGCACGCGGCCGTGACCCGCAGTCTCGCCCAGGGGTCGATGATCGTCTTCAGCTGAGCCCGGTCGTCCGCGGCTCAGCGTCCCAGCTGGGAGAGGCCCTTCTGCACGTCCTCCATGTTCATCACGGGCGTGTAGGAGATCTCCGCGCCCAGCTGGAGGAAGAAGGGTTCGCTGATGACCGGCATCTGCCAGCTGTCCTGCATGTCGAAGAACACGTAGGCGGTGCGCTTGCCGTGGTCGGAGGTGAAGTAGGCCGCTTCGGGCTTGATCTGTTCCATCGACTCCTGGATCAGCTTCGACAGGGTGCCGTTGCGGATGGCCTCGTTGGCCTTTTCCGTGTCCATGGACGCCTTGAGCATGACGCGCATCGCACTCACCTTCTTCTGGTCGACGCACGCGGGGGTATGGATTCAGCGTATGCCGGTTCCCGGCAACTCTCTCTGCGACGGAACGCAGGCCGGCCCCCGTTCGCACGGGGGCCGGCCTGCGGACGCGGGGGCGGGTCAGATGAACGAGTTGATCTCGATCGTCTCGTTCCGGCCCGGGCCGACGCCGATCGCGGAGATCGGGGCGCCGGACATCTCCTCCAGCGCCTTCACATACGCCTGGGCGTTCTTCGGCAGGTCACCGAAGGTCTTCGCCTTGGAGATGTTCTCGTTCCAGCCCGGGAGCATCTCGTAGACCGGCTTGGCGTGGTGGAAGTCGGTCTGGGAGTACGGGAGCTCCTCGACACGCTTGCCGTCGATCTCGTACGCCACGCAGACCGGGATCTGCTCCCAGCCGGTGAGGACGTCGAGCTTGGTGAGGAAGAAGTCGGTCAGGCCGTTCACGCGGGTCGCGTAGCGGGCGATGACCGCGTCGAACCAGCCGCAGCGGCGATCACGGCCGGTGGTGACACCGCGCTCCCCGCCGATGCGGCGCAGTGCCTCGCCGTCCTCGTCGAACAGCTCGGTCGGGAACGGACCGGCGCCGACGCGGGTGGTGTACGCCTTGAGGATGCCGATGACCCGGCTGATCTTCGTCGGGCCGACACCGGCGCCGGTGCAGGCACCGCCCGCGGTCGGGTTCGACGAGGTGACGAAGGGGTACGTGCCGTGGTCGATGTCGAGGAGCGTGCCCTGGCCGCCCTCGAACAGGACGACCTTGTCGTCCTCCAGCGCCTGGTTGAGGACCAGGACGGTGTCGGAGACGTAGGGCGCGAGCTTGTCGGCGTAGGCCAGCAGCTCCTCGACCACCTGCTCCACGGCGATCGCGCGCCGGTTGTAGAGCTTGGTGAGGACCTGGTTCTTGACGTCGAGGGCCGCCTCGACCTTCTGCGTGAGGATCGACTCGTCGTACAGGTCCTGCACGCGGATGCCGACGCGGTTGATCTTGTCGGCGTAGGTCGGGCCGATGCCGCGCCCGGTCGTGCCGATCTTCCGCTTGCCGAGGAAGCGCTCGGTCACCTTGTCCACCGTCACGTGGTACGGGGTGATGATGTGCGCGTTACCGCTGAGGAGGAGCTTGGACGTGTCGACGCCACGCTCGTTCAGACCGCTCAGCTCGGAGAGCAGGACCGACGGGTCGACGACGACACCGTTTCCGATGACCGGCGTACAGCCGGGAGACAGGATTCCGGAAGGGAGGAGGTGCAGTGCATACTTCTGGTCACCCACGACCACCGTGTGGCCGGCGTTGTTGCCGCCCTGGTAGCGCACTACATAGTCCACGGAGCCACCGAGAAGGTCGGTGGCCTTTCCCTTGCCTTCGTCACCCCACTGAGCACCGAGCAGCACAAGTGCGGGCACGCGCGTACACCCCTTCCGGGCGGGGCATGTCCATGGTCGAGGGCGAACGCGCAGGATCGCAGCCGCGTGCACCGCGACCGTCGTTGGCCGCCAACCGTCGGACCGGATGCCCCGGAATAGACGAAGCCCCTGGCGCAATAGCGCAAGGGGCTCTTGCACAAAGATGCTACCCGAGGAAGCGAGGCATGGCCGAGGTGGCGACTTCCGCGACGTCCCAACAGCTGCTGGTGGTGGTCGACCCGGTCGCCCGTAGGTCGGACGGTGAGTCCGTTCGGATCGCGAAAGACGTGCTCGGAGCGGGTGCCGGCATGAAGCTGTGCCTGCCGGACGGGCCGGAGGAGTTCGCCCGGGCGCTGACCCGGCGGGGTTCGCGGCGACCGGTGGTGGTGGGCGACGACCGGGCCCTGATCCGCGCGGTCGCCCTGCTGCACCGGCATCGGGAGCTGGCCGGATGCGCACTGTCGGTGGTGCCGGTCGGGGCCGCGCTGTCCCTGGCCCGGTCGCTGGGGGTGCCGACGGGGACGGTGGCGGCGGCGCGGGCGGTGCTCGCCGGGGTCGAGCGGCGCATGGACCTGATGGTCGACGACAGCGACGGGGTGGTCCTCGGCGCGCTGCGGATACCGCCGTTGCGGCCCGCTCCGGCCGAGACGATCCCGGAGGGCGCACCGGACGAGGACGCCGTGCCGGGCCACCCGTGGCTGCGGACCTGCCAGTCCCTGGTCCGGACGCTGGTACCGGCGGGCCGCCCGTCCCGGGTCTCCGCCGCGCCCGAGCCGGGGCCGTCCCGGCTGCGGGTCGAGGTGGACGGGGAGACGCTCGTCGACCTGGACCAGCCGGTGGAGGCGGTGTCGGTGGCACCGGGCGCCGCGGGGATCGCGTCGGTGGAGGTCAGGCCGGTGTCGCTGGGCGCGGAGGCCTCACCGCTGCTGGCCCAGGGCCGGACGGTGACGGTGTCCGGGGCGCACTTCCGCTACCGCGCGGACACGGTGGTCTCGGGTCCGGTGCGGACCCGGACGTGGGTCGTGCGGGAGGCCGCCTGGGGCCTGACGGTGCCGTCGGGGCGGTGAGTCGGCGCCCTAGGCGCCTTCCGGTCCGAACATCTTGTCGCGGTGCACCCGCCAGCGCTCCATCAGCACGGCGAGTTCACCGTCGAAGAACTCGAAGAACGCCAGCGTCTCGGCCAGGCGGCGGCCGGCCGGGGTGTCGGCGCCGAGGCTGCTGACGCCCTCGCGCAGTGCGCCCTCCCACCGCTTGAGGACGGCGTCGCGGTTGGTCAGGGCCTCGTACCACTGGTCGCCGTGCACCCGGTAGCGCTCCCGGCGCGAGCCCGGCTCCCGTTCGCGGGAGACCATGTGCGTCTGGGCCAGGTAGCGCACCGCGCCGGACACCGCCGCGGGGCTGATCCGCAGCTGCTCCCCCAGCTCGGCGGAGGTCATCGAGCCCGCGTCGGAGGACAGGAGCGCGGCGAAGACCCGGGCGGGCATGCGCGTCATCCCCGCCTCGACGAGCTGCGCCGCGAAGGACTCCACGAACCTCGACACGACCTCCGTGTCCCGGCCGGCCCCGGCTGATTCCGTCATGCACCTCATCCTATCCGCGATTCACACGCTTCCTTAACTTCACAAATTTCTGAAATAAGCGTACGTTCTGAAACATGACGAAGGCCATCACCGTCTCCGGACTGCACAAGTCCTTCGGGCGGACGCATGCTCTCGACGGGCTCGAGCTTGAGGTCGCCGCCGGCGAGGTCCACGGCTTCCTCGGCCCCAACGGCGCCGGGAAGTCCACCACCATCCGGGTCCTGCTCGGCCTGCTGCGCGCCGACTCGGGCGCCGCGCAGGTGCTCGGCCGCGACCCGTGGACGGACGCGGTGGAGGTGCACCGCCGGATCGCCTACGTCCCCGGGGACGTCACGCTGTGGCGCAACCTCTCCGGCGGCGAGGTCATCGACCTCTACGGCCGGCTGCGCGGAGGGCTCGACGCGCGGCGCCGCGCGGAGCTGATCGAGCGCTTCGAACTCGACCCCACCAAGAAGGGCCGTACCTACTCCAAAGGCAACCGGCAGAAGGTCGCCCTGGTCGCCGCGTTCGCCTCGGACGTCGACCTGCTGATCCTGGACGAGCCGACCTCGGGCCTGGACCCGCTGATGGAGGAGGTCTTCCAGGCTTGCGTCGAGGAGGAGCGCGACCGGGGCCGCACGGTCCTGCTCTCGTCCCACATCCTCAGCGAGGTCGAGGAACTGTGCGACCGGGTGAGCATCATCCGGGGCGGCCGTACGGTCGAGAGCGGTTCGCTGGCCGACCTGCGCCACCTCACCCGCACGAGCGTCGTCGCCGAGCTCGCGGGCCCGCCCGACGGCCTGGCCGAGCTGCCCGGCGTGCACGACCTCGACGTGCAGGGCCACCGCGTCCGGCTCCAGGTCGACACCGACCGGCTGAACGGCGTTCTGAGGTCGCTGAGCGAGTCGGGCGTACGGTCGCTGACATCGACGCCGCCCACGCTGGAGGAGCTGTTCCTGCGGCACTACCAGGACGAGCCGGACGCGGCGGTGGCCCGATGACCACGTTCGCGGTACGGCCCGGCAGTTCACGCCAGCTGGCCGGAACGGGCACCCTGCTGCGGTTCGCCCTGCGCCGCGACCGGCTGATGATCCCCGTGTGGATCGCGGTGAACGCGCTGATGGTCCTCTCCATGCCGGGCACCCTGGAGGGCCTGTACGGCACTCCGGCCGAACGCGCAGACCTGCTCCGGCAGATGGAGACCAACTCCTCGCTGCGCGCGATGGTCGGCCCGGTCTTCGGCGACTCGCTGGGCGCCCTGACGGCCTGGCGCGTCGGCGTCTACGCCGGTGCCCTGGCGGCCGTGATGAGCCTGCTGATCGTCGTACGGCACACCCGGGACGAGGAGGAGAGCGGCCGTCAGGAGCTGGTGGCGTCCGGGGCGGTGGGCCGCCGGGCCTCTCTGACGGCGGCCCTGCTCGCGGCGGCGGTCGCGAACGCGGTACTGGCACTGCTGGTGACGGCCGGGCTGGCCGGGCTGGGTACGACCGGCGCCCTGGCCCTCGGACTCGGGATCGCCGCCGTCGGGATGATCTTCGCCACGATGGCCGCGATCGTCGCGCAACTGACGGAGAGCGCACGGCTGGCACGCGGCCTGACGGCGGCGGTGCTCGGCGCCGCGTTCGTCCTGCGCGCGGCGGGCGACTCGGCGACGGACGACGGCTCGTCGGTCCTGACCTGGCTGTCGCCGCTGGGCTGGCTGGAGAATCTGCGGCCGTACGCGTCCGAGCGCTGGTGGGTGCTGGCCCTGCTCGCCGGGGCGGTGGCCCTCCAGGCCGCGGTGGCCTACGCCTTGGCCGGCCGCCGGGACCTCGGCATGAGCTTCCTGCCGACCCGGCCGGGCCCGGCATCCGGGCGTCTGGGCAGCGCGGGCGCCCTGGCCTGGCGGTTGCAGCGGGGCGGCCTGCTGGGCTGGAGCATCGGCTTCTTCCTGGCCGGGGTCGTCTACGGCGGCATGACCGACGGCGCGGCCGACCTCGTGGGCGACAACGCGGGCGCCCGGCGCATCTTCGAGCGCATGGGCGGTCAGTCCGGCCTGACGGACGCGTTCCTGGCGTCGATGGTCGGGATGCTGGGCCTGATCGCGGCGCTGTACATCGTGGCGTCGGTGCTGCGCCTGCACGGCGAGGAGACCTCGGGCCGGGCGGAACCGGTGCTGGCGAACGCGGTGGGGCGGGTGCGCTGGGCCGCCGGTCATCTGGTGATCGCCTTCGGCGGCGCCGTCCTGATCATGCTGCTGGCCGGGCTCGGCTTCGCCGTCGGCTACGGCAGGGAGACCGGCCCGATCCTGGAGGCGTGCCTGGTGCAGCTCCCGGCGGTGTGGGTGGTCGGCGGAGTGGCGGTGCTGCTGCACGGAGTCCTGCCCCGGGCGGCCCTGGCGGCGTGGGGTGTCGCCGGGGCCGTGCTCCTGATCGGCTGGGTCGGGCCCGCGCTGGACGTACCGCAGGCCGTGCTGGACGTCTCACCGTTCGGGCACCTGCCGAAGCTGCCGGGCGGATCCATGCAGTGGGGTCCGGTACTGGTGCTGACCGGGCTGGCGGTGCTGCTGGTGGCCGGAGGGCTGGCGGGGTTGCGCCGCCGGGACATGTCGGCCTGAGCGGCGGCCGGAACTGGGCGGCGACCCGCGTACGTCCGTGTCGGGCATGGGACAACGTACGCAAGCCGCCGCGGGATGTCTGACCACCGCCCTCGGGGCCGGCGCAGGACTCACGGTCTGGGCCGCCGGTGCCCGGGGGCGGTTCCGGCGGTTCGAGGCGGCCCCGGACTGGAGCGTGCTCTACGCCGAACTGCCGCTGGCGGTCCTCGGCGGGGCCGCCGCCGCCCTGGCGGCCTGGGCCTTGCTCCGGCGGCTCAGACCTCGACGCTGAGCCCCTCGAGGCCCCGGATCACGAAGTTCGGCTTCCGCTCCGGCTCTGCGGCCAGTCGCAGCGTCGGGGCCCTCTCCAGCAGCGCCCCCATCGAGGCGGCCAGTTCGATACGGGCCAGCGGTGCGCCGATGCAGTAGTGGATGCCGGCGCTGAAGGAGATGTGGGGGTTGTCCGTGCGGGTGAGGTCGAGGGCGGACGGGTCCCGGAACACCGCCGGGTCGTGGTTGGCGGAGCCGAAGAGCATGGCGATCTCCGCGCCGCGCGGGATCGTCGTGCCGGCGATCTCGATCTCGTCCAGGACCCAGCGTTCGAACAGCTGGAGCGGGGTGTCGTAACGCATCAGCTCCTCGATCGCGGAGGGGATGAGCGTGTGGTCCGCGCGCAGCAGCTCCAGCTGGGACGGGTTGCGGAACAGGGCGTACCAACCGTTGACCGTGGCGTTCACCGTGGCCTCGTGGCCGGCGTTGAGCAGCAGCACACAGGTGGAGATCATCTCCTGCTCGGTGAGCCGGTCGCCCTCGTCGTGGGCCTCGATGAGCCCTGAGATGAGGTCCTCGCCCGGCTCCTTGCGGCGGGCCGCGATCAGATCGCGCAGGTAGTCGGAGAACTCGACCGACGCCCGGACCGCCTTGGCCGCCGTGTCCTCGGACGGGCTCAGTTCGTACATCCCGCAGATGTCCGCCGACCAGGGGCGCAGCGGGGCCCGGTCGGACTCCGGGATGCCGAGCATCTCGGCGATCACCGCGACGGGCAGGGGCTCGGCGACGTCCTTCAGCAGGTCGCCGCCGCCCGCCTCGACCAGCGCGGACGCCAGCTCGTCGGCCAGTCCCCGCACATACGGCTTCAGCCGCTCCACCGTGCGCGGCGTGAACGCCTTCGACACCAGGCGGCGGATCCGGGTGTGGTCCGGCGGCTCCAGGTCGAGCATCCCGTGGTCGTTGAGCGTGTGGAACGGCTCGTGCTCCGGCGGGGGCGCCGTACGGCCGAACTCCTCGTGCGTGAACCGGTGCTGGTACGTCCGGCCGAGGCGCCGGTCGCGCAGCAGTGCCGAGACGTCCGCGTGGTGCGGGACGAGCCACTGGTCCGTGGGCTCGAAGTAGTGCACGCGGCCCTGGGCACGCAGTTCGGCGTAGGCGGGGTACGGGTCGGCGAGGAACGCCGGGTCCCACGGGTCGAATGCAGCCATGCCGGGACGCTAGCCCCAAACCCCGTCCCTGACCAGGGGTGTTCCCGCACACGGCGGGGACACGATGGGAACGATCTTGCGACATCAAGATCGTTAAGGTGGTCGGGCCGTGTGAGCGGCACGAGTCTTCGCAAGGAAAGAACGTCATGACACAGCAGCGAGCCAAGCTCCGCACCCGCGTCCCCGCCCGTCTGGCCGCCTCGGCCATGCTGGCCCTGTCGCTGACCGCCGGTGCGGTCGCGGCCGGCGCCTCGGCCGCCACCGCCGCCGAGATGCCGTGCAAGCCGAAGGTCTACTACTACGTCTACAAGAGCAGCGGCGTGAACTTCCGCACGGGCGCCGGCACCGGCTACACGTCCAAGGGCACCCTGCACAAGAACGACTGGGGCAAGAAGCTCGCCACCAAGGGCTCCTGGATCAAGCTGCAGCTCGGCCAGAAGTCCAAGAGCGGGCTGGCCAAGGGCACCACCGGCTGGGTCTCCAAGTCGTACGTCAGCGACTGCACGCCGATGCAGCTGGACTGATCCGTCTCCGCCGCCCCGGGGCCGAGGGCCTGCGGGGCGACGACCGGCTGTACGGGACGGCTGTCCGCGCCGGGGCTATCCGGGCGTCACCAGCCGCGCCTCGTACGCGAACACCGCCGCCTGCGTCCGGTCCCGCAGGCCCAGCTTCACCAGGATCCGGCTGACATGCGTCTTGATCGTCGACTCGGCGACCACCAGCCGCTCCGCGATCTCCGAGTTCGACAGGCCCTGCGCGATGAGGACCAGCACCTCCGTCTCCCGCTCGGTGAGATCCCCGTAGGCCGCCTGCGCGGAGGGCATCAGGCGCGGCTTCTCGGAGAGCTTGGAGAACTCGGTGATCAGGCGCCTGGTCACCGAGGGGGCCAGGAGCGCCTCCCCCGACGCCACCACCCGCACCCCGTCGGCGAGCTGGCGGGCCGAGGCGTCCTTGAGGAGGAAGCCGGAGGCACCCGCGCGCAGCGCCTGGTACACGTACTCGTCGAGGTCGAACGTGGTGAGCACCAGCACCTTCGCCGCGCCGTCGGCGGCGACGATCTCACGGGTCGCCTCGATGCCGTTCAGCTCGGGCATGCGGATGTCCATCAGCACCACGTCCGGGGCGAACTCGCGGACCTTGGCGACGGCCTCACGGCCGTTCACCGCCTCGCCGACGACCTCGATGTCCGGCATCGCGTTCAGCAGGACCGAGAAGCCCTCGCGCACCATCATCTGGTCGTCCGCGATCAGGACCCGGATGGTCATGCGTCGTCCTCGCCCGGCAGGGCGACCGGCAGGAACACCGTCACCTCGTGTCCTCCGTCCTCCGTGCCGCCGGCCGTCATCTCGCCGGTCAGCATCGTCACCCGCTCCCGCATGCCCGTGATGCCGTGCCCGGCGCCGGGCGAGGGCTTGATCAGGCTCGGGTTCGGCGGCGGGCCGTTGACTATGCGCAGCCCCAGGCCACCGAGCACGTACCCGATCTCGACCCGGGCTACCGCCCCCGGCGCGTGCCGCAGAGTGTTGCTCAGTGCCTCCTGCACGATGCGGTACGCCGACAGCTCCACGCCCTGCGGCAGCGCCCGCACCGCGCCCGTCACCGCCTTCTCCACTCTCAGCCCGGCCTCCCGGACATTGGCCAGCAGTCCGTCCAGGTCGGCCAGCGTGGGCTGCGGGGCGTCCGGGACCTCGTAGTCCTCGGCGCGGACGACGCCGAGCACCCGGCGCAGTTCGGTCAGTGCGGCCACCGCGTTCTCCCGGATCGTGGCGAACGCCTTCTCCAGCTCCGGCGGCGGGTTCTCCACCCGGTACGGCGCGGCCTCCGCCTGAATGGCGACGACCGACATGTGGTGGGCGACGACGTCGTGCAGCTCGCGGGCGATGGTGGTGCGCTCCTCCAGCAGTGTGCGGCGGGAGCGCTCGTGCGCGGTGACCGTCTGCTGGGCGGTGACCTCCTGCTCGGCGTGACGCCGGATGTGCCAGACGGTGACGCAGAGCAGGATCAGGGCCGATATGACCAGCATGGCACCGGAGTTGCTGCCGTACTCGTGGTAGGTCGGGCCGATGCCGCTGTCCGCGACGAGGGCGTACAGCGCCGTCAGCGCCCACATCCAACCAGCCGTGCGGGGCCGGGTGCGGATCGCCACCACCGTCAGCACCGTCAGGTGGCAGGCGAAGCTGCCGGCCGCCCAGGGCCATTCGCCCCAGCGGCTGCCGAGCACGGAGGCGATCGGAGTGGAGACCATGGACGCCCAGAACGCGCCGACCGGCCGCACCATGGTCAGCAGCACGGGAATCGCGCAGAGCAGACCGAGCAGCAGGGCCGGGCCGCGGGTGTCGACCGTGGAGAAGGCCAGGGTGATCAGGGCCGCCGCGGTGATCACGGCGTGCGGGAGCCACGCCGCGTACTCCCGCAGTCGGCCCGGCAGCCGCCGGACGATCCGCCCGTCCTTGCGCCGGGCCGGCAGCGGCCGGTAGGCGAACGCGTCCTGGAAGAGGTCCTCCCTCAGCCCCCGCAGGGAGTCCACCGCCACCCGGTACTCCGGACTGCGCGGCGCGGCCCGGTCCCCCGGCGGCGTGGTCTGCATGTGAGTCGTCTCGGTCACGTACAGAACGGTAGGCGCACCCCCGGGTCCCGGTCGTCCCCAGTGAGAGGGGTTCCTGCCCGTCCCTCTCAGGTACTACGGGGCCGACCAGGGGCGATCGGCTCCGCCCCTCAGTAGCCCGACGGCCGCACCAGCCCCGACTCGTAGGCGAACACCGCCGCCTGCGTCCGGTCCCTGAGGCCCAGCTTCACCAGGATCCGGCCCACGTGGGTCTTCACCGTCTGCTCGGCCACACACAGGTGCCGGGCGATCTCCGCGTTCGACAGGCCCTGCGCGATCAGCGCGAGCACCTCCGTCTCCCGCTCGGTCAGGTCGCCGATGCGCTCCTTGAGCGGGGCGCGGGGCTTGCCGTCGAGCCGCGAGAACTCGGCGATCAGCTTGCGGGTGATGACCGGGGCGAGCAGCGCCTCCCCGGCGGCGACCACCCGGACCGCCTCGGCGAGCTGCTCCGCCGACGCGTCCTTCAGCAGGAACCCGGAGGCTCCGGCGCGCAGCGCGTCGTATACGTACTCGTCGAGGTCGAAGGTGGTGAGCACCAGCACCCTGATGTCCGGGTGCACGGCCGTGATGCGCTCGGTCGCCTCGATGCCTCCGATTCCGGGCATGCGGATGTCCATGAGGACGACGTCGGGGAGGGTCTCGGCGGCCGCCGCGATACCGCCCTCGCCGTCCTTCGCCTCGCCGACGACCTCTATGCCGGGCTGGATGCCGAGCAGCACGGTGAAGCCCTGCCGGACCATCGCCTGGTCGTCGACGATGAGAACCCGGATGGGGTCGCCGGTGCCGCTCGTCATGAAGTCCCTTTCCTGGGGGCCGTGGGGTGATCGGTGCCCGGGTTGTCGACGGGTGGGGTGTCCGGGAGGAAGGCGGTGACCCTGAAGCCGTCCCAGTGCCACGGGTGCGCCGTCATCGTGCCACCGAGCATCGCGACCCGCTCCCGCATGCCGAGCAGTCCGTGCCCCGCCCCCGTCGACGGCGGGGGCGGTCCGTTCGGGCGGCCGTTGACGATCTCCACCTCCAGGCCGTCCGGCTCGTAGGTGAGACGGACCGTGATGTTCGCGCCGGGCGCGTGCCGCAGGGCGTTGCTCAGCGCCTCCTGCACGATCCGGTACGCCGACAGCTCCACGCCGGGCGGCAGCGGGCGCCGCTCGCCGCTGATGTCGGTGGCGACCTCACGGCCGACGGCCCGGGTGTTCTCCACCAGCGCGTCGAGCCGGTCGAGCGTGGGCTGGGGAGCGTGCGGTGCGGTCCCGTCACCCGAGCCGTCGGGCGCATCCCCGGGCCCGGTGTGCTCCGAGCGCAGCACGCCCAGCACGCGGCGCAGCTCGATCAGTGCCTCCAGCGCGTTCTGCCGGATGCCTGCGAGGTTCTCCCTGAGCTCGTCGGACGGGTTCTCCACGAGGTGCGGGGCGACCTGCGCCTGGATGGAGATGACCGACATGTGGTGGGCCACCACGTCGTGCAGCTCCCGCGCGATGCGGCCGCGCTCCTCCAGCAGGGTGCGCCGGGTGCGTTCCTCGGCGGTGAGGGTGGTCTGCTCGACGAGTTGGGCGCGGGCCTCGCGGCGGCCCCTGAGCGCGCTGCCGAGTATCACGACGATGGTGAACAGGCAGACCGCGAGCACTCCGGTGGTGTCGTAGGGCTCCCCGGTCCACATGCTCTCGAAGACCCAGGTGAGGAACGCGGTCACCGCCAGGGCCGCCACCACCGCACGGGTGGGCACCCGCAGCGCGAGCAGCAGCAGCACGAGCAGCTCGGCGATGATTCCGGCGGCGGTCCAGGGCCAGGTGTAGGTCTCCAGGTCGAAGCCCATGCGGGTGCGCACCGTGACGGCGATCAGGGTGAACATTCCCAGGGACAGCCACCACGCCGGCACCGGCCGCCACATCGCCAGCACCACGGCGCTGCCCTGTCCGGCCGCCGCCACGAGGGCCAGGCCGGGAGGCAGGTGCCCGTTGTCCCCGAGGTCGCCGGCGCCACCGAGCGCAACGCCGAACGCGGCCAAACACAGCAGCCCGTGCGGCAGCCAGCGCAGCCAGGTGGAGGGGGGCAGCGGGTCCGCCCGGACGGTCCACAGATCCCCGAGCAGCACCCGCAGCCAGCCCGTGACGCGCGCTCGCAGCGCGCGGCCCACCCCCGTGTCCGTCACGCGGCTCAGCCTAGACATGTCGCGCCTTCGCCGCTGTGCCCCGGTCGGGCGGGCGGTGCGAGCGCACCACGCGCGCCCTGCGGCCCCGGCCGCCGCCGTTCGGTTCGAAGGAGCGGAAGGCGGCCCAGCAGACCGCGAGGGCCAGCGCGAACACGGGCAGCCACAACAGCCGGACCCCGACCCAGCCGAGACCGTCGGGCGGGGTGTGCAGGCCGGGCAGCCGGCCGGCGAGGAGGCCGGTGGCGGTCGTGGCCATCAGGGCCGTCTGGTGCCAGAGGAAGACGGTCATCGCGGAGAGGTTGACGAGTGCCACCGCCGCCCACGCCACGGGCCGGCGCATCGTGTGCCTCAGGCGCTCGCGCAGCAGCAGGGCGAGACCGCACTGGGCCAGGCCGAACGTGACGACGGCCAGCGACGGCGGGTCCAGGTTGGACATGCCCTCGCCCGGGACGCCGACCATCGAGGCCGGATAGCCCGCCCATGCGACGAGCGCCGCGGTGGCCGCGCCGCCGGTCCCCAGCAGGACCCATCCCGCGCGGCGGCGCTCCAGCTCGCCGCGGGTCCAGGCCGCGCCCAGCGTGTAGGGCACCGTCCAGGCCGCTGCCACGTTCACCCAGCCCAGCCAGGAGGGACCGCCGAGGCCGAAGCGCAGCAGGTCGACGTGGAGCACGACGGCCAGCGGCCAGAGCGGGTTGAGCCGGGTGAGCAGCGGGGTCGCCGCCGTCAGGCCGGCGAACACCAGAAGGAACCACAGCGGGGACAGGGCCAGTTTCACCAGCGTGCGGACCGTGCCGAACTCGGCGCCCGACAGCAGCAGGGCGAGCGCGGCCACCGTCCACAGGCCGAGGACGGCCGCGACCGGCTTGAACAACCGGGTCAGACGGCCCGTCAGCCACTGGTGGTACGGGACCCCCCGGGCACGGGCCGAGGCGTAGCCGCGGGTGGCGACATGGCCCCCGACCAGGAAGAACACGGCGAGCGTCTGGAACATCCAGGAGATGGGCGCCAGCCAGGGCATGTGCTGCAGGGGGCTCGCCGTGCGCAGGGTGCGGCCGTCGGAGACCAGGGCCGTGACGAGCCAGTGCCCGAGGACGACGCCGAGGACGGCGGCGGCCCGCAGGGCGTCCACGGCCCGGTCGCGTCCGGGCGGGGTGGCCGCGCCGATGTGGTCGGCGCCGCGGCGCACTTCCTGCCGGACGGCGCGTACGCCGATGTCAGTCATGGGTCACCGCCTTGGTCTCGCCCAGGACGATCCGGGCCAGGTTGGTCAGGGAGGTCGAACCGGGCCTGAAGTAGTCGCTGTGGCCGCCGTCGCCCGCCGTGAAGACCCGGGCGCCGAAGGCCGGGGAGACGGGGTCGGTGCCGAAGCCGACCGTGGTGCCGAACAGGTCCAGGTCGAGGTGCGGGACGTTCTCCACCCAGTCGCCACCGCCCCGGGCCGCCCAGACGCGGGCGCGGGTGTGCAGGGCGGCGGCGGTGTCCGCGCCGGTGCCGGGGCTGCCGACGAGCGCGATGTCGTCGACGTCGAGTCCGGCGGCGCAACGGCCGCAGACGACCGAGCCGTAGGAGTGGCAGAGCAGTGAGACGCGCGGTCCTTCGCCGACCGTCGCGCGCAGGTCGGCGACCAGGGCGCGCAGGTGCGGGGCCGCCTGCTCCGCCCTGCCGGTCGTCGTGACCGTCGTGCTGACCGTGCCCGGCGTCTCGTAGCCCAGCCAGGCCACGACCGCGGTGCGCGTGCCCGCCGGGGCCTGGAGGGCGAGCCGCCGGTGCAGGGCGGAGGCCGCGGCGTGGAACCGGCCGTAGGTGTCGAGGCCCGTGTCGGAGCCGGGGACCAGGACGGCGATGCGGTCGGCCCGGGCGAGATCGCCGAGGACCTCCGTCACCCGGCCCGAGCCGCGGCCGTCGAAGTGGAGCAAGTGCCGGGTGGGGGAAGCCAGTTGCCGGTCCGTCGCGGCACGGCTGCGGTCGTGGTGGGCGGCGGCCAGGCGGGACGCCTCGGCGGCGTTGGCCCGGTTGGCCGCGTAGGCCTCGTCGAGCGTCGCCGCACTGAGGGGCGCGAGGGAGGCGGGGGCCGGTGCGGGGATGTCCGGTCGCACGGCCGCGGAGAGGGGGAGGACCACGGCGCCCGTGACGAGGGCGGCGAGCGCGGCGCGGCGCCACCGCCCGGCGCGGCGCCACCGCCCGGCACCGTGTCCGCCGTCTGCGACGGCACCGTGTCCGCCGTCTGCGACGGCACGGCGGTACTTCGATGCGGACCCCATGGTCGTCCCCTCCAGCGCACCCGGCCATCGGGTCTGCATGGAAGGGAAGTTACGGAGCGGGCGACCTCGTCCGCGTCACACCCAGGAACTCATCTGCCGCGTAGCTCTCAGGTACTACGGGTATGACCGGGGCCTGCTCCTACGGGCCCGCCGAGGGCGCTGCCGGCGAAGGCCGCGTGGCGGTTCTCACCAGGCCAGTTGCGCGATCTCCTCCACGGCCACCGCGCACGCGTCCGCCGCCGGGTCGATGAGCGGGAAGTGCCCCACGTCCTCCAGCAGCGTCACCCCCACCATCTCCCCGGCCTTCGCCGCCGCCTCCGCGTACGACTCGGCGACGGCCTGCGGCACATCGACGTCCGCGCGGCCCTGGACGAGGGTGGTGGCGATGCCGGTGGGCAGCAGCAGCGCCGGATCGGCGTACGGCTTCCGTGTCGCGAAGTCCTCTTCCCCGCCCATGAGTTGACGCACGGCGCCCCGGCACACGTCCAGCTTGTCGGCGATGGCGAGATCGGCGATCGGGGCGAGGGCGACGACGCCGCGCAGCGTCACCGGGCTGCCGCCGCGCCAGGGCGAGTCGGCCGGCAGGACGTGCCGGGCGGCCCCCCACAGCGCGAGATGCCCGCCCGCCGAGTGGCCGGTGAGGACCGTACGGCGCGGGTCGGCCTGCGGCAGCACCTCCCGTAACAGCGCCGGGAGGGCGTCC
>NZ_JBEXSH010000043.1:0-20605 GCF_040613555.1 Streptomyces sp. NPDC006265 | reverse complement strand
ATCACCGCTGCCCTAGAACGGCTCGCGCTCCTGCCCAACCCCGGCTGACCAGCAACCCACCGTCCCTGCGACACCTGCCCGGCACGGACACAACAAGGCCGGCCGATGCACCCGCACCACCGGCCGGCCTCAGCCCCGTGTATCCCTGCCCCTCAGCCCTGCTGCCCCGACGTCTTCCGCCACGTCGGCCGCAGCGCCAGCGCGCGCTCCCGCACCCTCGTCCACCAGGCCGACGCCGACCACACCACCCGCACGGTGGAGCGGGGTGCCAGCAGCGCGCGGAGTCTCGCCGCGCGGCCGGCCGCCGCGCCGAGGCCCGCCGTCGCACGGCGGACATCGTCAGTGAGGCCCGCCACCGGGCGGGGATGCGGTGCGTACAGGACCTGCTCCACCCCGTTCGCCACCCGGTGCACCGAGGCCGCGGCCGTCGCGTCCAGGTCGCCGAGGCGGACGATGCGGGCGGCCGCCTTGCGCGGGGTCTGCGACTCGTCCGGCGTGATGCCGTAGTCCCACGCCGTGTCGGTCAGCTCCTGCCAGACGGCCAGCGTGTGCAGTGCCGCGTCCGCCTCGCTGCGTCCATGTGCCCCGAGGCGTGCCGTGCGCGTCCGCAGCCGCCACAGCATCGGTGCGAGGGGGAGCGCCAGGACGGCGAGACCGGCGAGGGCCCACGCCAGGAACGCGTACCACTTCGGGCCGCCGTCGTCCGTGGGCAGCGCCGCCTGCGGCGACTCGCCGGCACAGCCGCCGTCCAGCTTCTTCTGCTCCGGCGTGCAGGTCTCGCTCGCCGAGGGCGCCGCGGACGGCGCGGTGGACGCCGACCGGGACGGGCGTGCCTGGTCGGGCGCCGAGCTGTCGGGGTTGTCGGGCAGGGTGTACGACGGGATCGAGCCGCGGTTCGGCGTGGGCTCGAAGCGGGTCCAGCCCACGCCCTCGAAGTACAGCTCGGGCCAGGCGTGCGCGTCCCGCAGCCCCACCGACACCGAGCCGTCCGCCTGCGGGGAACCGGGCGCGAAGCCCACCGCGACCCGGGCCGGTATGCCCAGGGAGCGGGCCATCGCCGCCATCGCGAAGGAGAAGTGCACGCAGAAGCCCTGCTTGTCCTTCAGGAAGCGGGCGATCGCCTGCGAGCCGCTGCCGACCTGCACCTGCGTGTCGTACTCGAAGCCGCCGGTCACGGCGAACCAGTCCTGGAGCTTGACCGCCTGGTCGTACGGGTCGGCGGCGCCCGCGGTGACCTTGCGGGCGGTGCGGCCCACCACCGAAGGCAGCGAGTCGGGCAGCTCGGTGAAGTCACGCTCGACGTCCGCGGGCGGCGGCCCCGCCGAGGCGAGCTGCTCCGCCGTCGGCCGCACATTCAGGCTCTTGACCTGGTACGTCAGGCCTCGCGTGTTCTGCCCGTGGTCGCCGACCAGCGTCATGCCCAGCGGCTCGTACCGCCAGTTGCCGCTGATGCGCACGCCGCTCGGCGGGTACGGCATGGGGAGCCAGTCCTGGGCGTACCAGTCGGCCGCCGTGATCGTGGTGTCGACCTCCGTGCGCTTGACGTCCGGGCTGAGGCCGACCGGGTCCGGGAAGGTGCCGTCGGGGACGGCGGCGATGGACCGCCGGGACGGCTTCCACGTGGTGCCGTCGAAGTCGTCCAGGGACACGATCCGCAGATACAGGTCCGAGACGTCTGCCATCTTGGTCCGCACGGACAGGACCTGCTGGTCCTCGTCCGCGTTCAGACTGTCCCGCAGCGACACCAGCGGGTTCACGGCGGAGATCGTGCCCCCGCCGCCCGGGCCACCGCCCGCGCCCGCTCCCACGGAGTCCAGCAGACCGCCGTTCATCGCCGGCAGGCCGAGCGGCACCACCAGGGCGATGCCGAGCGCGACCACACCGATGCGCCGGCCGGTGCGGATCGGGGCGACCGCGCCGCTCGGCTCCCCGCCGGCCGTGCGCGGGGCGCCGCCGAAGACCCGGCCCCACTGGGAGAGCCGGTCCCGCCCCTCGGCCAGGAGCAGCATCAGATAGCCGGCCGCCGCCACCAGGAACCACAGCCAGTCCGTGCCCCCGTCGGACAGCCCCGCGGCCACCGAGTACAGCGCGAGCAGGGGCAGCCCGGCCGGAGCGGCGCTGCGGAAGGTCACCGCGAGGGTGTCCACCAGCAGTCCGATGATCAGGACCCCGCCGACGAGCATCAGCCGGATGCCGTCGGACTCCAGGGGAGCCGGGATCGCGTATCGCGCGATGTCGTCCCCGCCCTGCTGGAGCAGCAGCGCGAAGCGGTCGAAGGCCTGCGGCCCCGGAACCAGCCCGGCCAGGGCCTGCTCACGGGCGAAGACGAAGGTCAGCAGCGCGACGGTGACCACGGTCTGCGCCGCCACCGTCAGCGGCCGGGCCAGCGGTACCCGGCGGGCAGCGCCCCCCACGCCCGACTGCAGGGCCAGCAGGAAGGCCGCCTGCACGATCCATGTGGCCGGCTCGACGAGGGGCAGCAGGGCGCACGCGGCCGTCAGCGTGGCCGCCCAGGCGCCCAGCGTCAGTCGTACCCGCCCGCTCATCACGGCCTCTCCCCGCCGCTCGCGGCGGCCACGCCCCTGCGCGCCCGGTCGGCCTGCCCCCACAGCTCGTCCACCAAGGCGCCCCGCGGCACGCGCAGCGCCGTCCACCCCGCCTCTCGCAGCATGCGCAACCGGTCTCCGCTTCTGTCCAACGGGCCGGGCACGTCGCTCGGTTCCCGCACCCAGGTGTCGCTGTCCAGCACGAAGCCGACCGCGCCCGGGCCGCGTTGGCGCATCCGGCCCAGCACGGCCGCCTGGTCCTCGTCCAGGTCGCCGAGGAAGGCCACCAGCAGCCCCTCGTTCCCGCCGCGCAGGACGTCGTAGGCCCGGGACAGGCCCGCGCCGTCGGAGTGGTCGATCACCGCGAGGGTGTCCATCATCAGCCCGGCCGCGTCCGCCGACTCCTGGTTCGCGCCCGTGAAACCGTCCCCGCCCTCGCCGGGCACCGCGTTGCCGGTGTCCGTCAACAGCCGTACCGAGTAGCCTCGTTCGAGCATGTGCACCAGCACGGACGCGGCGCCCGACACGGCCCACTCGAAGGCCGAGTCCGGTCCCGCGCCCTGGTAGGCGATGCCGCGGGTGTCCAGCAGCACCGTGCAGCGGGCGCGCTGGGGCTGCTCCTCGCGGCGCACCATCAACTCGCCGTAGCGGGCGGTGGAGCGCCAGTGCACGCGGCGCAGGTCGTCGCCGTAGCGGTAGCCGCGCGGGATCACGTCGTCCTCGCCGGCCAGGGCGAGCGACCGCTGCCGTCCGTCGCCGTACCCCTTCGCCTCGCCGCTGAGGCGCACCGGCGCCAGCGGCTCCACGCGCGGGATGACCGTGAGGGTGTCGTACGTGGAGAAGGAGCGGGTCAGCTCGCACATGCCGAACGGGTCGGTCAGGCGCAGTTGGAGCGGCCCCAGCGGGTAGCGGCCGCGCAGGTCGGAGCGCACCCGGTAGGACACCTCGCGCCGGCCGCCCGCCTCCACCCGGTCGAGCACGAAACGGGGCCGGGGGCCGAGCACGTACGGCACCCGGTCCTGGAGCATCAGCAGGCCCGTGGGCAGCCGCGAGACGTTGTCCATCCGCAGGTGGACCCGGGCCTCGCTGCCGGCGGGCACGCGCGCGGGGGAGAGGCGGCGGCTGCCCGCGACCCGGTAGCGCCTGCGGTACAGCACCGCGGCGCACACCAGCGGCAGCACCGCCAGCAGCAGACCCACGCGCAGCAGGTCGCTCTGGCCGAGCACGTACGAGCAGATAGCGGCCGCGATTCCGGCGGCCAGGAAGGAGCGTCCGCGGGTGGTCAGACCGGCCAGGGCGGTGCGGATGCCGCCCTTCTCACCCTGGTCGGCCTCCGCCTGCCCCGCCCCCGCGGTGGTCATCACAGCCTCCGCGGCGGCTGCTGGGGATACACCGGCGCCGTAGGGCCCAGGTCGCCGAAGCCGCTCTGCTGCTGCGCCGCCGGCACCGGGGTGCGCTGCAGGATCTCCTCGACGACCTGCTCGGCGGTGCGCCGGTTGAGCTGGGCCTGAGCGGTGGGCAGCAGCCGGTGGGCCAGGACGGCGACGGCGAGTGCCTGCACGTCGTCCGGCAGCGCGTACTCCCGGCCGCTCAGGGCCGCGGACGCCTTCGCCGCGCGCAGCAGGTGCAGCGTCGCGCGCGGGGAGGCGCCGAGTCTCAGGTCGGGGTGCGTGCGCGTCGCGCCGACCAGGTCGACCACGTAGCGCCGCACCGGCTCGGCGACGTGTACCCCGCGCACCGCCTCGACGAGCTTGAGGATCTCGTGCGCGTGGGCCACGGGCTGGAGGTCCTCCAGCGGCGAGACGCCGCCGTGCACGTCCAGCATCTGCAGCTCGGCCTCCGCGCTCGGGTAGCCGACCGACACCCGGGCCATGAAGCGGTCGCGCTGGGCCTCCGGCAGCGGGTAGGTACCCTCCATCTCGACCGGGTTCTGCGTCGCCACCACCATGAAGGGGCTGGGCAGTTCGTAGGTCTTGCCGTCGATGGTGACCTGCCGCTCCTCCATGGACTCCAGGAGCGCGGACTGCGTCTTGGGCGAGGCGCGGTTGATCTCGTCGCCGATCACCACCTGTGCGAAGATCGCGCCCGGTTTGAACTCGAAGTCGCCGCGCTGCTGGTCCCAGATGGACACACCGGTGATGTCCGAGGGCAGCAGGTCCGGCGTGAACTGGATGCGCCGCACCGAGCAGTCGATGGACCGCGCCAGCGCCTTGGCCAGCATCGTCTTGCCGACTCCGGGGACGTCCTCGATCAGCAGATGTCCCTCGGCGAGCAGCACGGTCAGCGAGAGCCGTACGACCTCGGGCTTGCCCTCGATCACGCCTTCCACCGACTCCCGCACGCGCTCCACCACGGCGGTCAGATCAGTGAGGCTCGCTCGATCGTCATAGGTCGTCACCCGGCCCTCCTCGGCCTTTCCCGTGCCCCCAAGGAGCACGGGATACCCCATTTTCCCGGGCCGACGCCACATGACGCAGGCCGGCCCACCCCGAACCACGGACACCACGCGTGAAAAGTTCCGCGCGACGCCACTCCCGCATTCTTGCTGCCGTTACCGTTTCGTGTCACTCGACTGTGGACAACTGGCCGCGATATGTCGGTCTTGCAGCCATTCGAACGCATGACTGACAGGTTTTCGACAGCTACAGCAGGTGGCCTTCCGGGGCGGGCGGCCCGCGGCGCCCTGGTCGGCGGGCCGGGATCAGGAGGCCGGGTCGACCTCCCGCAGCAGGCCGGTCTTCACGTCGAACACGAATCCGCGCACATCGTCGGTGTGCGGCACGAACGGCGAGGTGCGCACGCGCTGCATCGACTGCCGCACGTCCTGGTCGACGTCCCGGAAGGACTCCACGGCCCACGCCGGACGCTGGCCGACCTCGGCCTCCAGCTCGTTGCGGAAGTCCTCGGTGAGGCTCTCCAGGCCGCAGCCGGTGTGGTGGATGAGCACCACGCTGCGGGTGCCCAGCTTGCGCTGGCTGATGGTGAGGGAGCGGATCACGTCGTCGGTGACGACGCCGCCCGCGTTGCGGATCGTGTGGCAGTCGCCGAGCTCGAGCCCGAGGGCCGCGTGCAGGTCGAGGCGGGCGTCCATGCAGGCCACGACGGCGACGTGCAGCACGGGCCGGGCGTCCATCCCCGGGTCGGCGAAAGCGTCGGCGTACCGGGCGTTCGCCTCCACGAGACGGTCGGTGACCGTGTCGCCGGCCCTTATGGCGCTCTCCGAACCTGTGGGAACCGATGCAGAAGTCGTCATAGCTATGACGTTACTGGTCACACCCCGTCCAGGCCTCCTGTGGAAGTGAACAAAGAATGCCCCCGGGTGGGGTGTGTGAGGTAACCCACAAGGGCGATGTCCCGGTCTGCGCGCGAACGGCGGCGACGCGCAGGCCGGTTGATTGACCGGGCGACAGGGTGGACTAAAGTGACGCGAAGCGGGAGGCGAGACTCTCCCCGCTGGACTGATGTTCTTCGGAGACTCCGGCGACGACCGGTGATCTCCCCGCGTGCGCGGCGCGTACGTACGGCTCGGCCTCCTCCCGCTCCCGGTCGGCTGACGCTTCCGGCGCCGGCAGGTCCCATTGCCCACGAGCGGGCGGGGACCCGGCGGTGCGCAGGGCCGCGCCGGATCTGAGAGGGCCCGGGATCGATGGGGCGCGAAGCGCATTCGAATGAGGGTGGTGGCGGGCGACGGGAGGGAGAGAGTCGACACGTCCCGGTGATGCTCCAGCGGTGCCTGGATCTGCTGGCGCCCGCCCTGGAGGGCCCGGACGCCGTGGTCGTCGACTGCACCCTCGGCCTCGGCGGCCACAGCGAGGCGCTCCTCGCGAGGTTCCCCGACGCCCGGCTCGTCGCCCTCGACCGCGACAAGGAGGCCCTGCGCCTGTCCGGCGAGCGCCTCGCGCCCTACGGCGAGCGCGCCACCCTCGTGCACGCCGTCTACGACGAGCTCCCCGAAGTGCTGCACAGGCTCGGCATCGCGCGCGTGCAGGGCGTCCTGTTCGACCTGGGCGTCTCCTCCATGCAGCTCGACGAGGCCGACCGCGGCTTCGCCTATGCCCAGGACGCCCCGCTCGACATGCGCATGGACCAGACGACCGGCGTCAGCGCCGCCGAGGTCCTCAACACCTACCCGCCGGGCGAGCTCGTGCGCATCCTGCGGGCCTACGGCGAGGAGAAGCAGGCCAAGCGGATCGTGAGCGCGATCGTGCGCGAGCGGGAGAAGGAGCCGTTCAGCAACAGCGCGCGGCTTGTCGAGCTGATCCGGGACGCGCTGCCGCAGGCCGCCAAGCGCACCGGCGGCAACCCGGCCAAGCGCACCTTCCAGGCCCTGCGCATCGAGGTCAACGGCGAGCTGGCCGTTCTGGAGCGGGCGATCCCCGCCGCGGTGAAGGCACTCGACATGGGCGGACGGATCGCCGTGCTGTCGTACCACTCGTTGGAGGACCGGCTGGTCAAGCAGGTCTTCGCGGCGGGCGCCGCCATCACCGCGCCGCCCGGGCTGCCCGTCGTCCCCGAGCGCTACCAGCCGAGGCTCAAGCTCCTCACGCGCGGTGCCGAACTCCCCACGGAAGAGGAGATCGCCGAGAACCGGCGGGCGGCACCGGCGCGGCTGCGCGGCGCCCAGCGCATCAGGGAGGACGTCGAGTGAGGCGTGTGCAGCCCGGACCGAGGGAGCGTGCGTGAGCGGCAAACCCGAACTGAAGGGGAGGGCCGCCCGACTCGCGCGGCTCCTCCCGACCGGCCCCGGGCAGGCGGCCCGCACACCGTTCGTCCTGCTGGTCGTCCTCCTCCTCGGCGGCGGTCTCATCTGCCTCCTGGTGCTGAACTCGGCGCTCAGCGAGGGCGCGTTCAAACTCGACGACCTCCAGCGCGGGACCAAAAGCCTCACCGACGAAGAGCAGGCCCTCCAGCGGGACATCGACGCCTACTCCGCCCCCGACGCCCTGCAGCGCCGCGCCCGCGAGCTCGGCATGGTGCCCGGCGGTGACCCCGCGTTCCTCGATCCCGACGGCACCGTCAAGGGCGTGCCCAGCGCCGCCCCCGGTGTCCGGCAGCCCGCCGGGTACACCCCCCTGGTCCTCGCCCCCGAGGCCATGACCGACGGCCCCGCCCCGACCCCCGGCAGGTGACGGAAGTGTCCGACAGGGAACCGCCACGTCGCCGTGTGCCCGGCCCCGCCCGGCGCGCCCGCCCCGACGCCCGGCGCCGTCCCGGCCCCGGTGCCCGTCCGGCCCGGCGGCCGGGGCAGGCCCGCCCGGCGGCGCCCAAGCCGCTGCGGCTCGGCAGCCCCCGCCCCCGTCTGCGTCTGGTCGGACTGGCGCTGACCCTGGTCCTGACCGCCTTCGTGGTGCGGCTCTTCCAGGTGCAGGCCGTCGACGCGAGCACCTACGCCGCCAAGGCCGAGCAGAACCGGTACGTCGGGCAGGTGCTGGCCGCGGACCGGGGCGAGATCACCGACCGGTCCGGTGTGGCCCTCGCGACCAGCGAGGACGCCTACGACATCACCGCAGACCCCACGATGTTCGCCCCCGACATGCTGAAGATCGGGGATGGGCCCGAACAGGCCGCCGCACTCCTCGCGCCGATCCTCGGCCAGGAGCAGGAGGACCTGGTCGAGAAGCTGCGGCCCGAGAACAAGGCCCTGCGCTACGTGAAACTGGCCTCGCGACAGACCCCGCAGGTCTGGAAGCAGATCAAGGACCTCAAGTCGGCGCTCGCCAAGAAGGCGGAGGCGGACAAGTCCACGCCCAACGTCCTCTCGGGCGTCTTCTCCGTGGCCACCAGCAAGCGCGTGTACCCGGGAGGCGACCTGGCCGCCGGGATACTGGGCTGGGTGAACGCCGAGGGCAAGCCCGGCGGCGGCATCGAACTGCAGCTGAACAAGCAGCTCGCAGGCAAGGACGGCAAGATCCGCTACGCCCAGTCCGGCGGCCGTCTCGTGCCCACCGCGGGCTCCACCGAGACCCCCGCCGTCCCCGGCAGCGACATCGAGCTCACCATCGACCGCGACATCCAGTGGGCCGCCCAGAACGCCATCAGCGACCAGGTGAAGGAGTCCGCCGCCGACCGCGGCTACGTCATCGTCCAGGACACCCGCACCGGGCAGATCCTGGCCATGGCCAACTCGCCCGGCTTCGACCCGAACGACCTGTCCGACGCCGACCCGGCCGCCCTCGGCAACGCGGCCCTCCAGGACGCCTTCGAGCCCGGCTCCACCGCCAAGGTCATGTCGATGGCGGCCGTCCTCCAGGAGAACGCCGCCACCTCGGAGACCCACGTGGTCGTGCCCAACCGGCTGCACCGCGGGGACCGGCTCTTCAAGGACGACGTCGACCACCCGACCTGGTACCTGACGCTCAACGGCGTCCTGGCCAAGTCCAGCAACATCGGCACCATCCTCGCCACCGGACAGCTCGGAAAGACCCAGGCCCAGGCCAACAAGGTCCTCTACGACTACCTGCGCAAGTTCGGCCTCGGCAGCTACACCGGGCTCGGCTTCCCCGGCGAGACCAAGGGCATCCTCGCCCCGCCCGACAAGTGGTCGACCTCGCAGCAGTACACGATCCCTTTCGGCCAGGGCGTCTCCATCAACGCCATGCAGGCGGCCTCGGTGTACTCGACCATCGCCAACGACGGGGTCCGTATCGATCCCACCCTCGTGCGCGGCACCAAGGGCCCCGACGGGCGCTTCACACCCGCCCCGAAGCCCGCCAAGAGCCGGGTCGTCGACGCGAAGACGGCGAAGACCCTCGCCCGCATGCTGGAGTCCGTCGTGGACGACGAGGAGGGCACCGGCACCAAGGCGCGCATCCCCGGCTACCGCGTCGCGGGCAAGACGGGTACCGCCAACCGCGTGGATCCGGCCACCGGGAAGTACCACGGCTACACCTCGTCGTTCGCCGGGTTCGCACCCGCCGACAAGCCCCGCGTCACCGTCTACTGCGCCATCCAGAACGCCACCCAGGGCAGCTACTTCGGCGGTCAGATCTGTGGACCCGTCTACAAGAAGGTCATGGAGTTCGCACTGAAGTCCCTCCAGGTCCCCCCGACCGGCGCCAAGGCCGCCAAGCTGCCCGTCTCCTTCAAGCAGTGATCAGCGCCGACCCGCCCTGATCAGCACCCAGCCCCACCGAGCCACCAGGACCGCCTCCGTGACAACGATCACCCCCGAGCCCGGCAACCAGAGCAGCCCCGGCCCCTCACTTCGCCCGGAGGCGCGTACGCCCGGTACGCTCACCGCCGTGCCACACGCTGATCAGTCCCAAACCACCCAGAAGGGCCATCCCGTGACATACCCCGGGCCGCCCAGGCCGGTGCAGGTCTCCGCCACACCTCTCGCGGAACTCGCCGATCAGCTGGGTACTCCCACGCCGGAGAACGCCGCCGAGGTCACGGGCATCACCCACGACTCACGCGCCGTGCGCCCCGGCGACCTGTACGCCGCCCTGCCGGGGGCCCGGCTGCACGGTGCCGACTTCGTCAACCAGGCCGCGGGCCTGAGTGCCGCCGCCGTGCTGACCGACCCGAGCGGCGCCGAGCGCGCCGCCGCGTCCGGGCTGCCGGTCCTGGTCGTCGACGACCCGCGTGCGCAGATGGGCGAGCTGGCCGCCACGATCTACGGCCACCCCGGCCGGGACCTGCTCCAGATCGGCATCACCGGCACCTCCGGCAAGACCACCACGGCGTACCTCGTCGAGGGCGGCCTGAAGACGGTCAGGTCCACCGGCCTGATCGGCACGGTCGAGATGCGCATCGGCGACGAGCGCATCAAGTCCGAGCGGACCACCCCCGAAGCCACCGACCTCCAGGCCCTGTTCGCCGTCATGCGCGAGCGCGGGGTCGACGCGGTCGCCATGGAGGTCTCCAGTCACGCCCTGGTCCTCGGCCGGGTCGACGGCTGCGTCTTCGACATCGGCGTCTTCACCAACCTCAGCCCGGAACACATGGAGTTCCACTCCGGCATGGAGGACTACTTCCGGGCCAAGGCGCAGCTGTTCACGCCCAAACGCGGCAAGCTCGGCGTGGTCAACGTCGACGACGAGTACGGCCGCAGGCTGGCCAAGGAAGCCACCGTCCCGGTCGTCACCTACTCCGCCGAGGGCCACCCCGACGCCGACTGGCGCGCCGACGACGTCGAGGTCGGCCGGCTGGACTCGACGTTCACCGTCCTCGGCCCCAAGGGCGAGCGGATCAGCGCCAAGTCGCCGCTGCCCGGGCCCTTCAACGTGGCCAACACCCTGGCCGCAATCGTCGCCCTCGCCGTCGCCGGCCTCGACCCGCAGGCCGCCGCCGACGGCGTCGCCTCCGTCCCCGGTGTCCCGGGACGCCTGGAGCGCGTGGACGCCGGGCAGCCCTACCTCGCGGTCGTCGACTACGCCCACAAGACCGACGCGGTCGAGTCCGTGCTGCGCGCCCTGCGCAAGGTCACCGAGGGCAGCCTGCACATCGTCCTCGGCTGCGGCGGCGACCGGGACCGGACCAAGCGCGAGCCCATGGGTGCCGCGGCGGCGCGGCTCGCCGACACCGCCGTGCTGACCTCCGACAACCCCCGTGGCGAGGACCCCCTCGCGATCCTCGCCACGATGCTCCAGGGCGCGGCGTCCGTGCCCGCGCACGAGCGCGGCGAGGTGCAGGTCTTCGAGGACCGGGCCGCCGCGATCGCCGCCGCCGTCGCCCGCGCCGAGCCCGGCGACACCGTGCTGGTCGCGGGCAAGGGCCACGAGCAGGGCCAGGACATCGCCGGGGTGGTCCGCCCCTTCGACGACCGCCAGGTGCTCCGCGAAGCCATCCAGAAGACCCAGGGATGAAAATCCAGAAGACCCAGGGGATGAACTTGTGATCGCCCTCTCCCTCGCCGAGATCGCAGAAGTCGTCGGCGGGCAGACGCACGACATACCGGATCCGTCCGTCCAGGTCACCGGCCCGGTCGTCCGGGACTCCCGCGAGGCGGGGCCGGGCAGCCTGTTCGTGGCCTTCGCCGGGGAGCGCGTGGACGGCCACGACTTCGCGGCGTCGGTCGTCGAGGCGGGAGCGGTGGCCGTGCTCGGCACCCGCCCCGTCGGCGTACCGGCGATCGTCGTGGACGACGTCCAGAGCGCCCTCGGCGCCCTCGCCCGGCACGTCGTACGGCGCCTCGGCGCCACCCTCGTCGCCCTCACCGGCTCGGCGGGCAAGACCAGCACCAAGGACCTCATCGCGCAGGTGCTGCAGCGCAAGGCGCCGACGGTGTTCACGCCCGGCTCGCTCAACAACGAGATCGGGCTGCCGCTGACCGCGCTCAGCGCGACCGAGGAGACCAGGTTCCTCGTCCTGGAGATGGGCGCCCGGGGTATCGGGCACATCAGCTACCTCGCCGGCCTGACACCCCCGAAGGTCGGCCTCGTCCTCAACGTCGGCAGCGCTCACATCGGCGAGTTCGGCGGCCGCGAACAGATCGCACAGGCCAAGGGCGAACTGGTGGAGGCACTGCCGTCCGAGGCCGACGGCGGCATCGCGATCCTCAACGCGGACGACCCCTACGTACGCGCCATGGCCTCCCGTACGAAGGCGAAGGTGATCTCTTTCGGAGAGTCCGGCGAAGCGGACGTCTCTGCCGAGAACGTGCGACTCACGGACACCGGACAGCCCTCGTTCAGGCTTCACACACCCTCCGGTGCAAGCGATGTGACCATGCGCCTGTACGGTGAGCACCACGTGTCGAACGCGCTCGCCGCGGCCGCCGTCGCCCACGAGTTGGGCATGTCCGCTGACGAGATCGCCGTGGCGCTCTCCGAGGCGGGCTCCCTCTCCCGCTGGCGGATGGAGGTCACCGAGCGCCCGGACGGCGTGACGGTCGTCAACGACGCCTACAACGCGAATCCCGAGTCCATGAAGGCCGCGCTGCGCGCGCTGGCGGCCATGGGCAAGGGACGTCGTACGTGGGCGGTGCTCGGCAAGATGGCCGAGCTCGGGGACGAGGCTCTCGCCGAGCACGACGCGGTCGGGCGGCTCGCCGTCCGGCTCAACGTCAGCAAGCTCGTCGCGGTCGGTGGCAGGGAAGCCGCCTGGCTGCAACTGGGCGCATATAACGAGGGTTCGTGGGGTGAGGAGTCGGTGCACGTGTCCGACGCACAGGCGGCGGTCGACCTGTTGCGCAGCGAGTTGCGCCCGGGGGACGTCGTACTCGTGAAGGCGTCCCGTTCGGTCGGGCTCGAGAGCGTGGCGCAGGCGCTCATCGAGACCGGTGCCGAGGGTGAGGTTTCCGCCCGATGATGAAGCAGATCCTGTTCGCAGGAGTCATTGGTCTCTTTCTCACGCTGGTCGGCACCCCGCTGCTGATCAAGCTGCTCGCGCGCAAGGGCTACGGCCAGTACATCCGCGACGACGGCCCGCGCGAGCACGCCAGCAAGCGCGGTACGCCGACCATGGGCGGGATCGCCTTCATCCTGGCGACGGTCGCCGCGTACTTCCTGGCCAAGGTGATCACGGGCTATCTGGACCCGGACGTCGACGCGGCGCCGACCTTCTCGGGCCTGCTGGTGCTCGGCCTGATGGTCGGCATGGGCCTGGTCGGCTTCCTCGACGACTACATCAAGATCGTCAAGCGGCGTTCGCTCGGCCTGCGCGCCAAGGCGAAGATGGCCGGCCAGTTGACCGTCGGGATCGCGTTCGCGGTGCTGTCGCTGCAGTTCGCGGACAACCGCGGCAACACCCCGGCGTCCACGAAGCTGTCGTTCATCACGGACTTCGGCTGGACGATCGGACCCGTGCTGTTCGTGGTCTGGGCACTGTTCATGATCCTCGCGATGTCGAACGGCGTGAACCTGACCGACGGTCTGGACGGCCTGGCCACCGGCGCCTCGGTGCTCGTCTTCGGCGCCTATACCTTCATCGGGGTCTGGCAGTTCCAGGAGTCCTGCGCCAACGCGCAGACCCTGACCAACCCGGGCGCCTGCTATGAGGTGCGGGATCCCCTCGACCTCGCCGTGGTCTCCTCGGCGCTGATGGGTGCCTGCCTCGGATTCCTGTGGTGGAACACCTCCCCGGCCAAGGTCTTCATGGGGGACACCGGTTCGCTCGCCCTCGGTGGTGTGCTGGCCGGCCTCGCGATCTGTTCGCGCACCGAGTTGCTGATCGCCATCCTCGGCGGCCTGTTCGTCCTGATCACCATGTCCGTGGTGATCCAGGTCGGTTCCTTCCGCCTCACCGGAAAACGCGTCTTCCGAATGGCGCCACTCCAGCACCACTTCGAACTCAAGGGCTGGTCCGAAGTGCTCATCGTGGTCCGCTTCTGGATCATTCAGGGCATTTGTGTGATCGTCGGACTCGGCCTCTTCTATGCAGGATGGGCAGCGGACAAGTGACCTCCTCGGAGCCCTTCGACTTTCAGGGCAAGCACGTCACCGTCGCCGGGCTCGGCGTTTCCGGCGTCCCGGCGGCCAAGGCGCTGCACGGCCTCGGCGCGAGCGTCACGGTCGTCAACGACGGCGCCGACGAGCGTGCGCGGGCGCAGGCGGCCGGCCTGGAGGCGCTCGGCATCACCGTGCGCCTCGGTGACGGCGACACCCTGCCGGAGGGCACCGAGCTGATCGTCACCGCGCCCGGCTGGAAGCCGGACAAGCCGCTGTTCGCGGCGGCGGAACGGGCGGGCGTCCCGGTCTGGGGCGACGTCGAACTGGCCTGGCGCCTGCGCGGTCCCGGCGCCGCCGACTGGCTGGCCGTCACGGGCACCAACGGCAAGACGACGACCGTCCAGATGCTCGCCTCGATCCTGAAGGCGGCGGGCCTGCGCACGGGCGCCGTCGGCAACATCGGCGTCTCCCTGCTGGACGCGGTCCTCGGCGAGGAGCAGTACGACGTCCTGGCCGTGGAGCTCTCCAGCTACCAGCTGCACTGGGCGCCCTCCCTGCGCGCCCACTCGGCCGCGGTGCTGAACCTCGCCCCCGACCACCTCGACTGGCACGGCTCCATGGAGGCGTACGCCGCCGACAAGGGCCGCATTTACGAGGGCAACCGCGTCGCCTGCGTCTACAACGTGGACGCCACCGACAAGCCGTCCACCGAGGACCTGGTCCGCGAGGCCGACGTCGAGGAGGGCTGCCGGGCCGTCGGCTTCACCCTCGACACCCCGGGCCCGTCCCAACTCGGCATCGTGGAGGGCATCCTGGTCGACCGCGCCTTCGTCGAGGACCGGCAGAAGAACGCCCAGGAACTCGCCGAGGTCGGCGACGTCGACCCGCCGGCCCCGCACAACATCGCCAACGCCCTGGCCGCGGCGGCCCTCGCTCGTGCCTACGGCGTGCCCGCCAGGGCCGTACGGGACGGCCTGCGGGCGTTCACCCCGGACGCCCACCGCATCGCGCACGTGGCGGACGTGGACGGGGTCGCGTACGTCGACGACTCCAAGGCCACCAACACCCATGCGGCGGAGGCCTCGTTGGCGGCGTACGAACCGATCGTGTGGATCGCGGGCGGGCTCGCGAAGGGCGCGACCTTCGACGAACTGGTCGCCAGGTCGGCGAAGCGCCTGCGGGGTGCCGTGCTGATCGGCGCGGACCGCGCGCTCATCCGGGAAGCCCTCGCGCGACACGCCCCGCAGGTACCCGTCGTCGACCTCGACCGGACCGACACTGGGGCCATGCGCGCGGCGGTCCACGAGGCGCAAAGACTCGCTCAGGCGGGCGACACGGTGCTGCTGGCCCCGGCCTGTGCCTCCATGGACATGTTCGCCAACTACAACAAGCGCGGGGACGCTTTCGCGGACGCCGTTCGTGAGCTCGGCTCCGCCGACGGCTGACCCGGGTCCGCCTCGCCCGGCGGCGGTGCCGGGCGTACCTGGGAGGGACACGTGACACGGATGTGGCTGGTGCCCGAGCGGCCTGGGGGCGTTCACCGCGCAACGCTCCCCTCCGGCATGGCAGGGTGAGCGGCGATGCCCACCAGCCGCACCGGAAGGCCCCCGACCCCACGCGCCCCCAAACACCCCGTCGCGCCAGGGCTCGCGCGTGAGAACCGCGTCCTGAGCCTCTACGTCCGCGCGCGCAGGGGCTGGGACCGGCCGCTGACCGCCTACTACCTGATCCTCGGCGGCAGTCTGCTGATCACCGTGCTGGGACTGGTGATGGTCTACTCGGCCTCCCAGATCACCGCGCTGCAGATGTCGCTGCCCGGTTCGTACTTCTTCCGCAAGCAGTTGCTCGCGGCGGGTATCGGCACCGGTCTGCTGCTCGCGGCCTCCCGGATGCCGGTGAAACTGCACCGGGCGCTCGCCTACCCCATCCTCGCGGGCGCCGTCTTCCTCATGATCCTGGTGCAGATCCCGGGGATAGGGGTGTCGGTCAACGGCAACCAGAACTGGATCTCGCTCGGCGGCTCCTTCCAGATCCAGCCCAGCGAGTTCGGCAAGCTCGCCCTCGTGCTGTGGGGCGCCGACCTGCTCGCCCGCAAGCAGGACAGGAAGCTGCTGAACGAGTGGAAGCACATGCTCGTGCCGCTGGTCCCGGCCGCCTTCATGCTGCTCGGTCTGATCATGATCGGCGGCGACATGGGCACCGCGATCATTCTCACGGCCATCGTGTTCGGCCTGCTCTGGCTGGCCGGCGCCCCCACGCGGCTGTTCGCCGGGGTGCTGTCGATCGCCGCGGTCCTCGGCCTGATCCTCATCAAGACCAGCCCCAACCGCATGGCCCGGCTGCAGTGCCTGGGCGCCACCGAACCCCAGTCGGGGCCCGTCGACTGCTGGCAGGCCGTGCACGGCATCTACGCCCTGGCCTCGGGCGGAATCTTCGGTTCGGGGCTGGGTGCGAGTGTGGAGAAATGGGGTCAACTACCCGAAGCCCACACCGACTTCATCTTCGCCGTCACCGGTGAGGAACTGGGCCTGGCGGGGACGCTGTCGGTACTCGCCCTCTTCGCGGCTCTAGGCTATGCGGGTATCCGCGTGGCCGGACGCACGGAGGACCCCTTCGTGAGGTATGCCGCGGGAGGCGTGACCACCTGGATCACGGCCCAGGCCGTGATCAACATCGGTGCGGTGCTCGGTCTGCTGCCGATCGCCGGCGTCCCCCTCCCGCTGTTCTCCTACGGGGGTTCCGCCCTGCTGCCGACCATGTTCGCCATCGGGTTGCTGATCGCCTTCGCGCGTGAGGACCCCGCTGTGCGGATGGCGCTTGCGATGCGGCAACCCCGCTTTGGTAGAAAGCGGGGGGCGGGGGGCACCGGTTCCGGTCGGAGTCCCCGGAGATGGAACACGATGCGACGGCGTGCCTCGGCGGCGCGCTCGTCCGGAGAGCGGTGAATTTCGGTGCATGTCGTACTCGCCGGCGGAGGAACCGCGGGCCACATCGAGCCCGCGCTCGCCCTCGCGGACGCCCTGCGCAGGCAGGACCCGAGCGTGGGCATCACGGCCCTGGGCACGGAGCGCGGCCTCGAGACCCGTCTCGTACCCGAGCGCGGGTACGAACTCGCGCTGATCCCCGCCGTTCCGCTGCCGCGCAAGCCCACCCCCGAGCTGATCACCGTCCCGGGACGGCTGCGCGGCACGATCAAGGCGACCGAGCAGATCCTTGAGCGCACCAAGGCGGACGCCGTGGTCGGCTTCGGCGGCTACGTCGCCCTGCCCGGCTACCTCGCGGCCAAGCGCCTGGGCGTGCCGATCGTGATCCATGAGGCCAACGCCCGCCCGGGCCTGGCCAACAAGATCGGCTCGCGGTACGCCAGCCAGGTCGCCGTCTCCACGCCCGACAGCAAGCTGCGCAACTCCCGCTACATCGGCATCCCGCTGCGCCGCTCCATCGCCACGCTCGACCGGGCCGCCGTGCGCCCCGAGGCCCGGGCCGCGTTCGGGCTCGACCCGAACCTGCCCACGCTGCTGGTCACCGGCGGCTCCCAGGGCGCCCGCCGCCTCAACGAGGTCGTCCAGCAGGTCGCCCCCTGGCTCCAGCAGGCCGGGATCCAGATCCTGCATGCCGTCGGCCCGAAGAACGAACTGCCGCAGGTCCACCAGATGCCGGGGATGCCCCCCTACATCCCGGTAAGTTACCTGGACCGGATGGACCTCGCGTACGCCGCGGCCGACATGATGCTCTGCCGCGCGGGTGCGATGACCGTCGCCGAACTCTCCGCTGTCGGGCTCCCTGCCGCCTATGTCCCGCTGCCCATCGGCAACGGCGAACAGCGGCTCAACGCCCAGCCGGTGGTCAAGGCCGGCGGCGGACTGCTGGTCGACGACGCGGAGCTCACCCCCGAGTGGGTCCAGCAGAACCTCCTGCCCGTGCTCGCCGACCCGCACCGGCTGTACCAGATGTCCCGCGCCGCCGCCGAATTCGGCCGCCGGGACGCCGACGACCTGCTCGTCGGCATGGTGTACGAGGCGATCGCTGCCAGTCGTGCACACCGATAGGACTGTATGACGGAAGGCAGGGAGCGTGGCCGGATCGACCACCGCCGAGCGCGGTGAACGCCAGCAGGAGTCGTCCGGCCCGCCGCCCCGCCCGAGGTCGCGGCGGGCCCGGCTCCGCGCGATCGTCCTCCTGGGCCTCGCCCTGGTGTTCCTCGGCATCCCGACGATCTGGCTGTTCTACGGCTCCGACTGGCTGCGCGCCGAGCACGTCTCGGTGTCCGGCACCCGGGTGCTGACGCCGGCTCAGGTCGAGGCGGCGGCCGAGGTTCCGCTGGGGAAGCCGCTGATTTCCGTCGACACCGATGCGATCGAGACGCGACTGCGCCGGAAATTGCCCCGAATTGACGCGGTTGACGTGGTCCGTTCCTGGCCCCGCGGAATCGACCTGAAAGTGGTTGAGCGGACTCCGGTTCTGATTGTCCAAAAGGGCGGAAAGTTCGTAGAAGTGGACGATGACGGTGTCCGCTTCGCCACGGTTTCCGAGGCCCCGAAAGGCGTCCCCGCACTGGAATTGACGCTCTCCCGGACCGGCTCCGCCGCGGCGAGCCTGCGCCGCTTCGGCGAGCCCCGGCTGGTGCGCGCCGCGGTCGGCGTCGCCGGCGCGGTTCCGGCCGCCGTCGCGCACGAGACACGGACCGTCAAGGTCCGTTCCTACGACGACATCTCGCTGGAGTTGAAGCACGGCCGCACGGTCCTCTGGGGAAGCAGCGAGAAGGGTGCCGCGAAGGCCCGCACACTCACCGCTCTGATGAAAGCCTCGCCCGGCGCGCGGTACTTCGACGTGAGCGTCCCCACCGCGCCCGCGTCATCAGCGAGTTGACGCACATCCGCGCAGGCCAGCACCCTGGTTGGGCACTGCTACGGCTGATCACATAGGGTGAAAAGAAAAACGGGAGGTTCGGCGTGTTCGTTGAACGTGCGCCACTTGTCGACTTAGTGTCCTGTTCAGAAGACTCCAAGGAACAGACACACTGGTAACCCTAAACTTCAGGGTTAGGGTTCGGGTCGGCGATACGGACCGTCCCATTCGGCATCAGTCGTCGGGTCGCGGGGCGCAGGGCGTCACGCTGATTCGGCGACACGTAACTCGAGGCGAGAGGCCTTCGACGTGGCAGCACCGCAGAACTACCTCGCAGTCATCAAAGTCATCGGTGTCGGCGGCGGTGGTGTCAATGCCATCAACCGGATGATCGAGGTCGGTCTCAAGGGCGTCGAGTTCATCGCCATCAACACCGACGCGCAAGCTCTGTTGATGAGCGACGCCGACGTCAAGCTGGACGTCGGCCGTGAACTCACCCGCGGACTCGGCGCCGGAGCAAACCCGGCCGTGGGCCGCAAGGCCGCCGAGGACCACCGCGAGGAGATCGAGGAGGTCCTCAAGGGGGCCGACATGGTCTTCGTGACAGCCGGTGAAGGCGGCGGCACCGGCACCGGCGGCGCGCCCGTCGTGGCCAACATCGCCCGCTCGCTCGGTGCCCTCACCATCGGTGTGGTCACCCGCCCGTTCACCTTCGAGGGGCGGCGCCGTGCGAACCAGGCCGAGGACGGCATCGCCGAACTCCGCGAAGAGGTCGACACCCTCATCGTCATCCCGAACGACCGGCTGCTGTCCATCTCGGACCGCCAGGTCTCGGTGCTGGACGCCTTCAAGTCGGCCGACCAGGTCCTGCTCTCCGGTGTCCAGGGCATCACCGATCTCATCACCACCCCGGGCCTCATCAACCTTGACTTCGCCGACGTCAAGTCGGTCATGTCGGAGGCCGGCTCGGCCCTGATGGGCATCGGCTCGGCCCGTGGCGACGACCGCGCGGTGGCCGCCGCCGAGATGGCGATCTCCTCGCCGCTGCTGGAGGCGTCCATCGACGGCGCCCGCGGTGTGCTGCTCTCCATCTCCGGCGGCTCCGACCTCGGTCTGTTCGAGATCAACGAGGCCGCGCAACTGGTGAGCGAGGCCGCCCACCCCGAGGCCAACATCATCTTCGGCGCGGTGATCGACGACGCCCTCGGTGACGAGGTCCGGGTCACCGTGATCGCGGCCGGCTTCGACGGCGGCCAGCCGCCCGCCAAGCGGGACAACGTCCTCGGCTCGTCCTCGGCCAAGCGCGAGGAGCCGACCCCGGTACGGCAGACCGAGAGCCGCCCCTCCTTCGGATCGCTCGGCAGCGTGACCCCGAAGGAGGACCCGGAGCCCCAGCCGGAGCCGGTCAAGGACATCCCGGTCGCCCCGCCGGTCCCGCCGGCGCCGCGGACCTACTCGGACAGCGCGGCCGAGGAACTGGACGTACCGGACTTCCTCAAGTGATCCTTCAGTCGTGATAGGACAGCGCGAAAGCGCGAGCGGCGCGCACTTCGGCTTCACCGACCGGTGGGGCGGGGTGAGCGCCGCTCCGTATGAGGAGCTCAACCTCGGCGGAGCGGTCGGCGACGATCCCGACGCCGTACGCACCAACCGGGACCTGTCCGCCAAGTCCCTCGGCGTCGAACCGGACCGGGTCGTCTGGATGAACCAGGTGCACGGGGCCGACGTGGTGGTGGTGGACGGGCCGTGGGGATCTTCGGCCCCGGTCCCGTCGGTCGACGCGATCGTCACCACGCGCCGGGGGCTCGCCCTCGCCGTGCTCACCGCCGACTGCGTGCCGGTGCTGCTCGCCGACCCCGTCGCGGGGGTCGCCGCCGCGGC
>NZ_JBEXSH010000042.1:0-20649 GCF_040613555.1 Streptomyces sp. NPDC006265 | reverse complement strand
GTTGGAGCCCCAGTCGTGGCCGACGACCACCGCGCCGTCCTCGCCGAGAGCGCGCACGACGGCGACGTTGTCCTCCACCAGGTCGAGCATGCGGTAGGCGTCGGTCGCCGCGGGCTTGGAGGAGCGGCCGTAGCCACGTACGTCCATCGCCACCGCCCGGTACCCGGCCGCGGCGAGGGCCGGGAGCTGCCGGCGCCAGGAGTACCAGGACTCGGGGAAGCCGTGCACGAGAAGGACCAGTGGGCCGCGGCCCTGCTCGACCAGGTGCAGGCGCCCGGCGGGGCCCTCGACGATGCGGTGGCGGAGTGCGGCGGTCGGCTCGGATCGCATGGGCGGCTTCTCCTCGGTTCGCGGGCGGCCGGGGGTACCCGTCGATCATGCGGCGTGGCGGTCGCTCGACGCGATCAGCGTTGCCGTTCCGGCAAGCTTGCAGGCCGGGTTTCGGTGCTCGGCGGCAGGGCTGCTGAGGGAGCAGCTGTGACAGGCCGCGCGCCTCGTCGGTGACGACCACGCTGCTCGTTCGGTCTCATTCGCCACGTCACCCGGCCAGGAACGAGTGCAGCCCGGTCATTGCGAGGGTCTGTTCGGCTTCGTGGGCCTCGAAGGTGCTCACGGGTCGGAAGCCGAAGCGGGCGGCCAGGTCGAGGGAGCGGGTGTTCGTCGTCCGGGTCACGATCAGGACCGGCTGGTCGGGGGGGCGGAGGAGGCGGCGCGCAACGCGGCGGCGGCGTGCGCCTTGCGCAGCCGGAGCCGGGGCGTGGTGATCTCCGTGGCGGACGGGGTGGGTGAGGTGGCCACCGAGGCCGGGGGGGGTTCGTGTGTTTGACGAAGTCATGTGGGCCGTCCTGACCGGGCCGCCGCCCATTGGCCGGGGGCTCCTTCCCAAGACGGGCCGACCGCCTCATTCAGGCTCGGCGAGACCTCCGACGATGCAGAAGGGGTGCCCCGCCGGATCCGTGAGCACCCGCCATCTGCCCGCGTTCGGCTGATGCTCCGGTTTGCCGGCGCCCAGCCTCAGCAGTCGCCTCTCCGTCTCGTCCAGATCCGCGACCCGGAAACAGCAGTGCAGCTGCTGGGGAACGGCAGGGTCGGGCCAGCTGGGAGGCCGGTGGCCGTCGATCCGCTGGAAGGCGAGGGAGAGGCCGTTGCCACCCTCCAGCGCGGCGAAGTCGGCGTCCGACTTCGGGTGCGGCTCCAGTCCGGTGGCCCGCTGGTAGAACGCCGCCAGGGCGAGCGGATCGGCACAGTCCAGGGTGATCGCGCTCAACTTCATCCGGCCAGCACCTCCTGACAGTCCGACCAGGCGGATTGGCTCAGCAGGGGACGGACGCGGGTGAAGAGGCTGAGGAGTTCGGGGCCCCACCTGTCACGGAAGGCGGAGTCGAGGCGAGCGAGGTCGATCTCGTTGGCGGCGGACAACTCGGCGAAGTCCCGCCGCGCCTGCGGCTGCGGGGTCTGGCTCAGGCCGGTGAACCGGTCGTGGAAGGGTCCATCGGCATCCGCGAGCGTCGGATAGGTGGCCCCGCGATCGCACGAGGCGTACAGATACACCAGAGCCTCGGCCTCGGTACCGACCGCCGCCGCGAGTTCGTCACGGCGGTCCAGGGGCAGCAGGGTGCCCGGGAAGCCGTCGGTGCCGTAGAACGCGTGGCACAGACCCGCCAGTTGGAGAGCCGGGCGGGCGCCCCACTCGGCGAGTTGCCTCTGCACCCGCGTGAGGTGGGCGAGGAGGGTGCCGCCCGGGTGGGTGATGTCCGCCGCGCCGAGCCCGGTCAGGAGCGCGACGGCCGGCCCGGAGTCGGCAAGGGAAGCAGGCACGGGGTGGGGTCCTTCCGGCAGAGGTCGGGGCGGCACCATCAAATCGGTGGACGGACCGCTCCGGCCATCGGTTTGATCCACGTCATGACGACTTCGCGGCGCCCTGGTCCGGGCCGCGGCCCGGAACAACGCCGAGTGGTGTGCGGCGATATGCCGGGCGCACGGGGTGACGGGCGCGTTCGAGGCCGACGCCTGGGCCGCCCCGGTGCGGACGCCGCTCTACTACCCGGACGCCGTGACGCTGGGACCGGACGCCGACCCCTACGCGCTCACCGCCCGGATCGACACGGCCTCGCCCGGCGCCTCGGTCAAGGACGGCGTTGGCCGTGCCCCGGGAGGTCTAGTCCACCTCGCCGGGGTCTTTCCGTCTTCGACGCTACACCTGGACACAGCCCTCTACATACAAGTACAGAGGGATCCATTGAGCAGGTCGCCAGCGCTCTACGTTGAACGTATGAGCGATACCGAAGCGTCGAAGCCCACTCTGGACCCGATGAGTGCGAGACCGCTCTACGCGCAGTTGGCCGACGTCATCGCCGGGAAGATCGCATCCGGTGAGCTGGCGCCGGACAGGCCGATCCCTTCCGAGAACCACCTCGCCGACGAGTACGGCGTAGCACGACTGACCGCGCGACGGGCCGCGCAGGAACTCCGCGAGCGCGGCCTGATCGTCACCGTGCGAGGCAAGGGTTCCTTCGTCGTCGAACGACCGGTCGTCGGCGCACCGGAAGAAGACGAACCGAAGAGTTGAGAGTGCTCCTGGGCAATGACTACTCGCTGTCGCCCAGGCCGTGGCGCAACTCCACAGCCGCTTACCGAAGCGGCGCCCCTGCCAGGCGCCAGTCGCACCTGGGCGGCTCGAACAGCGAGACCACATGGCTAAAGAGATCGAAACCCGGTGCCGGTAGACGCGGGCTGCGGCACGGTGGAGAGATGACGGAGTTCCCGCGCTACGAGTACGTGAAACTCGCCGATGCCATCGCCGCGGACATCGCATCCGGCAAGCTGCCGCAGGGCGCCGCACTGCCGGGCGAGCGCGCCATGACCGATCTGTACGGCGTGAGCATCGGCACCGTGCGTCGCGCCGTCGTCGAACTCCGCAAACGAGGACTCGTCGCCACCCTGCCCGCGAAGGGCACGTACGTCATCGGGCTGCCGGAGCCGATCGGCGACGCGTCCGAGGAGAGCGAACCGAAGGCCTGAAGAGGGCGCGCCGGGCCCGTTGCCCTACTGCGGCTTGTACGCCAGGAACGTCCCCGCCTGCCTCTTCACCCCGCCCTCCGGTTCCTGCACCACCCGCGTCGTGACCACCAGCCCCGCCTCGTGCAGCAGCTCCGCGATCCGCTCCGGCGGCAGCAGGTGGGACTCGTAGGACACCGGATGGTCGCCGTACGCGCGCGTGGGGCGCAGGTGCTCGCCGTTGCCCACATGGCCGGCCAGCATCAGCCGGCCGCCGGGCGCGAGGGTGCGGTGGAACTCGGCGAAGACGGTCGGCAGCCACTGCGGCTGGGTGTGGTGGGTGGAGTAGTACGCGAGGATGCCGCCGAGTTCGCCGTCGGCGATGTCCAGCGCGGTCATCGAGCCCACGGTGAAGCGGAGTTCCGGGTACGCCGCCCGGGCCAGCTCGATCATCCTCGGTGACACGTCGACGCCGAACGCCGGCACGCCCAGAGCGGCCAGGTGCGCCGTCACCTTGCCCGGACCGCAGCCAAGGTCGGCGACCGGACCGAGAGACGCCGTGAGTTCGGCGAAGGCGGCCAGCATGGTGCGGGAGACCGGGTCCAACTCGGCCGGCTCCGGCACGCGTCGGGCGTAGTCGGCGGCGACGGTGTCGTAGGACTCGCGGACAGCGGCGAGATGGGAGGGCTCGGTCATGCCGCGAAGGTAGGTGACGGCACTGACACGCCTCGTACTCCGACGCCAGTACGCCGGGTTACTCCCGCCGTAAGACGCCCTCCCCTCGCCTCCCCGGCACCGTGTGCCCTATGCAGAAACTCAGCCGCCCCTCCCGCCGGGCCGCGCTCGTCGTGCACGTCACCGTCTCCGCCTGCTGGCTCGGGCTGACGCTCGGGCTGCTCGCGCTCGGGATCACCGCGGCCACCAGCGGGTCCTCCGGGAGCGTGGAGGCCTCCGTCCGGGCCATGAAGCTGTTCGCCGACTGGCTCCTGCTCCCCGTCGCGTTCCTCACGCTCCTCAGCGGTCTGCTGCTGTCGCTGGGCACGAAGTGGGGCCTGGCCAGGTACCGGTGGGTGTACTCGAAGTTCTGGCTGACCCTCGCCACGACCACCGCCACGGTGTTCGCGCTGCGCCCCGGAGTGAACTCCGCGGTCACGGCCGTCGTCGCGGGCGGACCGCTACCGGACGCCGGTGACGTGCTGTTCGGGCCGGTCGTGTCGCTGTCCGCCTACGTGTTCATGACGGTGATCTCCGTCCTCAAGCCCTGGGGGAAGACGCACCGCGGCCGCAAAAGGTCACAGGCATTTGCCTAAAACCTTTAGGCACAGGCACACTCTCTTCAGGCAGAAGGGAGAGCCCTCATGGCACGCGTAGGACTGACGCCCGAGCGTCTGACCGAGGCCGGCGCCGAGCTCGCCGACGAGGTCGGCTTCGAGCAGGTCACCGTCTCGGCACTCGCCCGGCGCTTCGATGTCAAGGTCGCGAGCCTGTACTCGCACGTGCTGAACTCCCACGACCTGAAGACGAGGATCGCCCTGCTCGCCCTCGCGGAACTCGCCGACCGGGCCGCCGAGGCCCTGGCCGGACGGGCCGGCAAGGACGCCCTGGCCGCCCTTGCGAACGTGTACCGCGACTACGCCCGGGAACACCCGGGCCGTTACGCCGCGGCCCAGCTGCGGCTGGACCCGCAGACGGCGGCCGCGAGCGCCGGCGTCCGGCACGCGCAGATGACCCGGGCGCTGCTGCGCGGCTACGCCCTGACGGAACCGGACCAGACCCACGCGGTCCGGCTGCTCGGCAGCGTCTTCCACGGCTACGTCAGCCTGGAACTCGGCGGCGGTTTCAGCCACAGCGCCCCGGACACCGAGGAGACCTGGGCCCGGATCCTCGACGCCCTCGACACGCTGCTGCGGAACTGGCCCGCGGCCCCTACCGACCCCCAAGGCTGACACCCATGCACACCGAGCACGACTGGATCACCACGCCCGTCACGGCGGACCTGCTGCGCGGCGCCCTCGACCTGGAACGCACCGAGCACGGCCTGCTCCCCCACCGGCTGCCCGCCCGGGCCCGCGCGCAGAACACCAGCCCGCAGCTGGCGATGGCCGAGGCCCAGCCCTCAGGCGTACGCCTGGCGCTGCGCACCGCCGCGACCGCCATCGAGCTGGACACGCTGCGCACCAAGCGCGACTACGCCGGCTTCCCGCCGCGCCCGGACGGGCTGTACGACCTGCTCGTCGACGGCCGCCCGGCCGGCCAGGCCGCCGGGACCGACGGCAACGTCCTCACCGTCGACCTCGCCACCTGGGAGGGCGAGGTCACGCCCGGCCCGGTCGGCACGGTCCGTTTCACGGGCCTTCCCGCGCGGGACAAGGACGTCGAGATCTGGCTGCCGCACAACGAGACCACCGAGCTGGTCGCCCTGCGCACGGACGCCCCCGTCACGCCCGCCCCGGACCGGGGCCGCAGGGTGTGGCTGCACCACGGCAGTTCGATCAGCCACGGCTCGGACGCCGCGAGCCCCACGGCCATCTGGCCCGCGATCGCCGCACTGCGGGGCGGTGTGGAGCTGGTCAACCTCGGCTTCGGCGGCAGCGCGATGCTCGACCCGTTCACCGCGCGCGCCATGCGGGACACCCCGGCCGACCTGATCAGCGTCAAGACGGGCATCAATCTCGTCAACCAGGACGCGATGCACCTGCGCACCTTCGGCCCCGCCGTGCACGGCTTCCTCGACACGATCCGCGACGGGCACCCGGACACCCCGCTGCTGCTGGTCTCCCCCATCCACTGCGCCATCCACGAGGACACGCCCGGTCCCACCGCCCCCGACAGGGAAGAGATGGGCAAGGGCCGCATGGTCTTCGCCGCCATGGGCGACCCGGCACAGACGCCCACCGGCAAGCTCACGCTCACCGTCATCCGCGAGGAACTGGCCCGCATCGTCGAACAGCGCGCCGCCGACGACCCGAACCTCCACTACCTCGACGGCCTCGACCTGTACGGCGCGAAGGACGCCGCCGCCCACCCCCTGCCCGACCACATCCACCCGGACGCGACCACCCACCGCCACATCGGCGACCGCTTCCACGAACTGGCCTTCGCGAACAGAGGGCCCTTCGCCGTGGCGTAGCGACCGACCGGGACCGGCCGGCCCGGACCGGCCGGTCAGTCCTCGAAACCCTGGTCCTCGAAGCCCTGGTCCGCGAGGATCCCGGCGATGCGGGTGCGGTGGGCCGGCTCCCAGTCGTCCAGGGACTGCGCGGCCTCCTTCGCCAGCCTGGCCCGGGCCGCCGCCAGTACCTCCTCGCGGCGGGCCCCGGGCACGACCACGACGCCCTCCTCGTCGGCGACGACCGTGTCGCCCGCGTCGACCGCGACCCCGCCGCAGCGCACCCGCTCGTTCAGCGGCCGGGCGGCCGACTTGGCGCCCGGGACGGGGATGACGCCGCGTGCGAACACCGGGAAGCGCATGTCCCGGACCTCGGCGAGGTCGCGGATCAGCCCGTCGGCGACGAACGCGGTGATGCCCCGGCGCCGGGCGACGGCGCAGACGTTGCCGCCGGCCAGGGCGTAGTCCAGGTCGCCCGACTGCACGACGACGACCGAGCCGGGGCCGGCCCGGTGGATCGCGGCGTGCAGCATCAGGTTGTCGCCGGGCGGGCACCGTACGGTGAAGGCCGGTCCGGTCACCCGGGGCACCGGCTCCCACAGCGGCCGGATCCCGATGTCCATGACCCGCTCACGGCCCAGCAGATCGGCCGGCGTGGTCGTGGGTATGTCCGTGAACACGTCGACGTCAGCCATGACAGGTGACCCTAGCCGCCGAGAAGTCCCCTAGAACGGCAGTTCCCTCCCCCGCACCACCTCCAGCCGCGACACCGCCCGGGTCAGCACCACGTACAGCCGGTGCAGCCCCCGTTCCTCCGCCTCGGCGATCGCCGCCGGCTCGACGGCCACGAGATGGTCGTACTCCAGGCCCTTGACCACGCTCGCCGGCACCAGGGCGACCCGCGCGCCGAGTTCGTCCGGGCCCGCCGCCCCGATGCCGGCCGCGTCCAGTGCCGCCCGCACCCGGGGAACGTCCGCGTCCGCCGCGACGACCCCGACCGAGCCCTCCCGCCCCAGCGCGTCCCGGACGGCCGCCACGACCGCCCCGGGCACGCCGTCGACGGTCGTCTCCCGCATCCGCAACTCCCCGTCCCCGCGCAGCGAACGGGCCGCCGGCACGTCCACGTCCAGCCGCTCCAGCAGTCGGTTGGCGAGCCCGACGACGGCCTGCGGCACCCGGAACCCGGTGGTCAGGGCGACCTCGGCCGCGTCCGGTTTCCCCAGGTGCGCGAGGACCGTACGCCAGGACCGCGCCGCCCACGGCGTCGTCCCCTGCGCCAGATCGCCCAGCACCGTCAGCGAGCCGAAGCGGGCCCGGCGGGCGATGGCCCGGCACTCCATCGGGGACAGGTCCTGCGCCTCGTCGACGACGACATGCCCGTACCCCTCCGGATGCCCGATGAGCCCCGCCACCTCGTCGAGCAGCACCAGATCGGCGGCCGACCAGCGCGCCGACTTCCACGACCGCGGCGGCCGTTCCCACCGCAGCGCCCGCTGCTCACCGGCGTCGAGCAATCCCTCGGCGGCCGTCGCCAAAGCCGCCTGGTCGCCCAGCAGTTCGGCCACGACCTCCTCGGGCCGCACCCACGGCCACACGGCATCGACGTACGCCGACACCGGCCGCGCCCGCTCGACCCGCCGCACCCAGGCGTTCGGCGGCGGCCCGGCCCGCCGCTCGACCTGTTCGCGCAGGCACCGCACGATCCGCGCCCGCACCCGCTCCCGCCCCACCCCGTACGGCGGTTCCTCCTCCCGCACCTCGGCCACGATCCGCGCGAGCTCCCCCGCCGGCACCCGCCACCGGTAGGCCCCGTCCGGCAGGGCGATCTCCGCACCGCTCCCCTCGGCGCGCACCCTCGCGTACAGCGCCCGCCGCAGCACCTCGGCCATCCGGGCGTCGTGCTTCACGACGGCGGTCCGCTCGTCGTCGACGCCCCGGACCTCGCAGCGCGCGATCTCCTCCCCCAGGGTCGACTGCCGCACCCCGCTCTCGCCGAGGGCCGGCAGCACCTCGGCGATGTACGACAGGAAGGTGCGGTTGGGCCCGAGGATCAGCAGGCCGCCACGCCGGATGCGCTGCGGGTGCGTGTAGAGCAGATAGGCGGCCCGGTGCAGCCCGACGGCGGTCTTGCCGGTGCCCGGCGCGCCCTGCACGCACACCGACAGCGCCAGATCCCCCCGGACGAGGTCGTCCTGCTCGGGCTGGATCGTTGCGGCGATGTCCCGCATGGGCCCGACCCGGGGCCGCTCGAGCTCCCGGGCGACGATCTCGCTCTCGCGCGTCTCCCCCTGCTCCCCCTGCTCCAGGTGCTCGTCCTCCAGGCCGGTGAGATCCCCGGAGTCGCCCCGGCTGCCGGGCGTCCACCCGAACCGCCTGCGCACCGCCACGCCCTGCGGGTCCCGGGCCGAGGCCTGGTAGAAGGCGCGCGAGACGGGCGCACGCCAGTCGACGACCAGGGGCGGTTCGGCCGGGTGCTCGCAGATCCGCAGCCGCCCGATGTGCAACGTGCCGTCCCCGCCCTCCAGCGCCCCGAAGAACAACGGCCCCTCGGGCAGCTCCCGCAGCGCCTTCGCCCGGCTGCGCAGCTGGTACCCGAGGACTTCGGCATCGGCCCCGGACGCGGACACGTCCTCCCCGATGACGACCTGTTCACCGGCGCCCTCGACCATCGCGTCGAGGGCGGTCCGGCAGCGCTCGTGGTGGGCGCGTTCCCGGTCGAGGACGTACTGGAGGGCAGGCTCGGTCGAGGTCATTCCACCGAGCGTACGCGAAAATGTAACCGAGTTAAATAATTTACCGAGTCTCACCCCGAAGGTGCGGCGGAAGTCCGGCCGCGAGCCACCCGAACGCCCGCTGCGCCGCCGCGATCGCGTCCGGCCGCACGTCCGCCACCCGCTCCCCCGCCGCGATCCGCCGCCAGTTCTCCAGCGCGAGCACCCGCAGCACGGCCATGATCTGCCCGGCCGCCAGCCGCGCGTCCAGATCGCCCCCGAGCACCTCGGCGAGCGCGGCCTCCGACCGCTCCTGGTGCGTGTGCGCGCGGGCGACCAGGGAAGGCGTCCCGTAGAGCAGGGCGTGAAAGGCGAGCACGTCGGGATGGTCGCTGAGCCCGGTCACGGGATCCCCCCGCTCCAGCCCCGCCACGAAATGCCTCCGCAGCGCCTCCGCGGCCGCCCCCTCGGCCCCCGCCACCACCCGGGCGGCCTCCCCCTCGTGATCGGCGATCCGGTACAGCACCAGATCCTCCTTGGCCGGGAAGTACCGGAACAACGTCGGCTTCGAGATCTCGGCCGCCGCCGCCACCTCCGCGACCGACACCGCGTCGAAACCCTTCTCCAGGAAGAGCCGCACGGCGATGTCCGACACGGTCTCGTACATCCGCTGCTTCTTGCGCTCACGCAGGCCGGGGTCGCTCATGAGGGGGAGCCTACGCAGAGGCGGGGCCGGGGCGCGGTACGGGGCGAGGAGCGGGGCTGCAGGCCAGGGCGGCCGCCCGGCGCGCACAGACCGCTGCGGCCCCCGGTCAGTAGACGTCCGACGCGGTGGGCATGGACCGTTCCTCGCCCGACGCCTCGCGTTCCCCGTGCCAGCGCACGAGTGCCGCCATGATCTGGGCTCGGCTCGGCACCTGCGCCAGGCCGAGCGGCCCTGCGGCGGCGGCCAGGATCTTCTGCAGCCGGCCCGCGGCGACGGGAACGGCCATCCAGTTGAAGCCCCACTCCTCACGCAGGGACAGCGCCACCCGGATGACGTCGGTGAAGACCGACTGCGCCCTCTTGAAGTCGAGGATCATCGGCAGATCCCGTTCCCAGCCGGACGAGCCGCCGGGCCGGATCCCCTCGACGACCCGGCACCATTCGCGCACCATGCGGCCCTGCTGATCCGCCGGATAGCGCATCAGGTACAGATGGGTGGCCAGGTCGTAGAGCGGGTCCCCCAGCATCGCCAGCTCCCAGTCGATGACCCAGAGCCGCTGCCGGGGGTCGAGGACGAAGTTCTCCCGGTGCAGGTCCGCGTGCAGAAGGCAGAAGCGGCGCTCCTGAAGCCCCAGCACGTGCTTCCTGAGCAGGGTGAACGATTCCTCCGAGATGCCGAGCGCGTGGAAGAGCCCGGCGAAGGTCCTGTGGTTCTTCTCGTAGACCTGCTCCTCGACGAAGACGATCAGGCGCTCCAGGAAGCCGTCGCTGTCACCGTCCTCGGCACGGTCCCGGTCCTCGCAGCGCCGCTCCACGCTGAGCATGTCCGGTGTGACCCGCACCATCTCGCGGAAGACGTCGACGATCTGACCGAACGTGGCGTCCGTAACGCGCCGCCCCGGCCGGCGCTGCTCACCGAGCGTGCGTCCCTCGATGAAGCCCTGCAGCGCCATGCCGCCGACGTCGACGATGTGCGGGATGCGGCTGAGGTGTGCCTGGAGGGCCTTGAGCAGCTCCTCCTCCGACCCGAAGCACCTCCGGTCGAACCACAGGATCTCGGCCCGCGGCTCACGGACCTTGACGGCTCCCGCCCGGCCCGGCAGTGCGAGGACGTACGTCTCGTGGTGATACCCCTTGAGCGGCCCCTTGACCAGATTCGGGTCGCCGCTCATCTCCTCTGCTCGCTCTCGAGCACCGGAGACCAAGGGGGGTGTCATTCGCTGGTTCAGCCTGTTCCGGTGGTACCGATGGTGTAAGGGGAGACGCAGGTTACTCCACCGAACTCGGTTGCCGGAGGAAAACCCGGCCATCCGGGAACGGGTCCCCTCCCAGGGGTGACCGACGCACACCCGGACGTCGATTCCGGTGCGCCGGCCCGGCCCCACCCGAGCGCTGCCGTTCGACGCAGGGCGCCTTCGGGCCGCTCGGACTTCGCTCACCCGCGCAGCAGTCGCAGCAGCGTCTCCAGGGACCCCACGACCGACTCCGCCCCGGCCTCCAGCAGGAGCTTCGCTTTCCTGTCGTTACGCGCGTAGCCCAGGAAGGGCACTCCGGCCCGCTCGGCCGCCTCGTGGTCCGTGGGGGCGTCACCGATCATCAACGCCTCGCCCGGCGCCGTGCCCATCGCCTGCAGCGCCCGGTTCAGGCAGTGCGGGTCCGGCTTCAGGTGGTGGAGTTCCTGGGTGCGGCCGTAGACGTGGGGGGCGAAGCAGTCGGCGAGGCCGCGTCCCGCGAGGTACGTGCGCACCACCCGTGGCGAGTTGTTCGTGGTGATCGCCAGGCGGGACCCCACCGCCGTCCAGGTGCGGATCAGCGGATCGGCGTACGGGGTCGGCATCGCCGAGGACGCGGCCCGCAGTTCCTCCTGGGCGAGGCGTTCCTCCAGCTCGGCGACGAGGTCGCTGCCGGGGTGCCGGCGGTCCACGGCACGCAGGACCACCTGCGGGTCGAGGGACTCGCGCTCGGTCTCCGTGAGCAGGCCGTGCAGACCGCGGCCCTCCAGCCAGGACACCAGGTCGCCCGATACCCGCTCCGCCGAGTGCCCGGCGAACAGGCGGCAGATGGGCCCGTCGAAGTCCCACAGCACGACACGGGCACGTCTGATCAGATGACGGAGTCGGTTCGGATCGTTCTCGGTCGCGATGTGCACCGCACCAGTCTGCTTCGTATCAGAAGTCACTAGGAGAGTGTCAGGTCCGTCGTGATGGTTTCCCAGAGGGCGTTGAACCACTTCTGGGATTCCTTCACGAACGCCGCGTCCCGGCGGCCCGTCCGCTTCGCGAAGGAGAAGAGGAGGGACTGGGAGCCGAGGACGTCGTACATGTCGAGGGTCTGGCTGCCCCACTCCTCCGCACGCCTGGTCAGCATGTAGTAGCCGATCAGGGCCTCCTCCTCGTTGAGGAGGTACAGCTTCACCGGCGGGGTGAACGGCAGCGCGCGGAACGTGACGCGCACGTCGATGCCGTGCGTCGAGCGCAGCGCCTTGAGGTTGTGCTGGAGGACCTGCCCCTGGGCGTTGCGCATGGTCAGCCAGCGCTGGTGGACCGGGTTGTCGTCGCCGTGGGCCTCGACCGGGACCGGGAAGGCCAGCTCGATGTCCCGGGAGGGGACCAGGATGCGGACGTCGATCGACTCGGGGCGGATGCGGCCCTCGTGGATCAGGCGCAGCGGCTCACCGATGGCGACCATCAGCGTCTCCGCGGTGTGACAGAGGACATCGGCGCGGACATGCCGGGCCGAGAAGGCCTCGGTGAGTCGTGGGGCCAGGCCCACCATGGTCGGCTGGGGCTCGCCCCGGACCGGCTCCGGGACCGCGATCCGCGGTGGGCTGCCCTTGCTGACGTTGGTGAGGAGGGCGCCCTCCTGGAGGACGCGCAGGGCCTGGCGGACGGCGCCGCGCTCCACGCCGAACTCCTCCGCGAGTTCGGCCTGGGTGGGCAGGCGGTCCCCCGGCTTGAGCTCACCGGCGCGGATACGTTCCCGCAGGATGTCGGCGATCTCCTGGGGCGAGGGCCTTCTGCTGCCGTTCACTGCCACGTTCTCCGCCACGCTCTCCTGGGTCACGACCAAACGCTACAACTCTGATCCATCTGGCGGGAGTTGTTTGAAAGTTGTTTATGAGTAGGGGCCAAGTGGGGACAACTTAATCAGAGTTGGTTGCCAACTTCTCGGAGTTGGCGGAAGTTTTGCTTCCGTACTTCCGAAGGGGGAACACCGATGCCCGCCCTCGCTCTCCTCTCCGCCGCCTTCGTCGTCGCCTTCGAACAGCTCGTCCAGTGGAAGTACGGTCCGGTCGGCCTCGTCGGCCTGATCCTTCTCACCGTGGGTGTCAAGGCCAAGAGCCCGGCCGTCAGCTCCGCAGGGGCCGTGGTGCTCGCGCTGCTGATGGCGGGGCCCGCCCGATGAGTCGGCACACCGCCCCGGAAGGACCCGTGGGAGACGTCAGTCCGTGAGCACCAGTTCCGAACTGATCGTCTCCCACAGCGCGTTGAACCACAGGTGCGACTGCTCCACGAACGTCGTGTCGCGCAGCCCGGCACCCTGCTCGAAGGAGAACAGCACGGACTGGGTGCCCCGGGCGTCGTACAGCGCCGGCTGTTCGTGCTCCGCCTCGGCCTCCCGGCGCGTCAGCGTGTAGTACGCGAACAGCGCCTCCGTGCCGTTGAGCAGGTACAGCTTCACCGGCGGGGTGAAGGGCAGCGCCCGGAACGTGACGCGCACGTCGATGCCGTGGGTGGCGCGCAGGGCCAGCAGGTTGTGCTGGAGGACCTGCCCCTGGGCATTGCGCATCGCCAGCCACCGCTCGTGCACCCAGTCGTCGCCGCCCCCCTCGACCGGCACCGGGAAGGCCAGGTCGATGTCCCGGCTCGGCAGCAGCACCCGGACGTCGACCTTGGCCGGTTTCAGCCGTCCGGCGTGGATCTGGCGCAGCGGCTCACCGATGGCGAGCGTGAGCGAGATGGACGTCAGGCACACGGCGTCGATCTCGACGTGCTCCGCGCCGAACGCCGCCGCTATCCGGGGAGCGAGGGCCACCGTCGTGGGCAGCGGCGGCGCCTCCTGGCCGGTCAGCGCCCCGACGGGGTCGGGGGCGACGGTCGCCGGACTGCCCTTGGACACGTTGGTGAGCAACCGCTCGGACTGCAGGATGCGCAGCGCCTGTCGCACCGCCCCGCGCTCGATACCGAACTCGTGGGCCAGCTGGGCCTGGGTGGGCATGCGCGCACCCGGCCGCAGCGCCCCCGACCTGATCCGGGCGCGCAGCTCGTCGGCCACCTCGTGATGTGTTCTCTGTGGCCGTTGCGACCTCTTCCGCCCATGGGTGGAGTCGTGTTCCGGGTCCACGACTGCACAGTACAACTTCCCGCCATCTTTGGGCAGTTAAGGGAAAGGTGGTTATGAGCCGCTTCCAAGCGGAGATAAGTACAGTGAAGTTGGTCACCAACTTCGGGCACATGGTCAGACCTTCAGAGGGTTGGCCGCCCGCCAGGGGACTTCCTTCCGGAGGGGAGCCGGGAGTCCCGCCCGGCCGACACGGCCGCACGACAACCACAACAGAACAGCTCGCTACGGATGCGGGCCCCAGCACACCGGCAGGAGGGAGCGGCTCAGAACATGTCCGGGCACCAAGGCCGCCTGGACGTACGCAGCAGGGCGTCGGCCTTCCGGGCGGCGCCCGCTCGTTCTTCGCGCACCCGCCCCAGCGCCGCCAGCCGCACCGCCGACTCGTCCCCGAGCCACAGCGCCCCCAACTCGCCCAGTCCGAGTTCGAGTTCAGCGCTCTCGGTGGTCGGCGTGCAGGACGCCCCCTCGGGCGAGGCGTCCAGCCGGTAGCGCCCGCCGGTCAGCCCGTCCACACCGGCGACCTCCAGCACCAGCGCACCCCGGCCCTCGTACGTCCGCGCCTCCAGCGCCCGTTCGACATCCAGGATCCGCAGCCACAGCCAGTCCGCCAGCGAGGTGATCCTGGCCGCCCGCGGGTCGGGCAGGAAGTGCGGGAGCAGGTCGTCGGGGGCCCGCCAGCCGCTCTTCACCTTCACCACCCAGTCGACGGAGCAGACGTACTCCCACAGCGCGCGTTCCGCGGCCGGTGTCACTCCGATGAGCCACCGCACGGTCGCCGTGTTCAACGGCTGCTTGGCGTCGCCCCAGTTGTCGTCCACCTCGTACGCGGTCATGCCCTCGACCTCGCCGGACGCCGAACGGTACACGGCGTAGAAGGGCGGCCTCCACGATGTGTCCCACCCCAGGGCTCCGGTGGTCAGCTTCCACCACATGTCGTCGCGGTCGATGGCGCCGGGCTGGCGGCGGCGCAGCCGCTCGTGCAGCTCGGGGCCGAGCTTGCGGACGTCCTCGCCCTCCACCAGGTCGATCCGCCCGCCCCCCGCGGGGCCCGCCCAGCGGGCGTCGAGGCCGGCGCGCGGCACGTCGACCGTCCACTCCGCCATCCAGGTCGCCGGCCCGAAGCCGTAGCGGCCGTAGATCGGGTACTCGGCGGCGATCAGCGTCGCGGCCACGTCCCCGCGCTCCTTCGCGGCCGCCAGGTCCCGCGCCATCATGCGGCTGAGCAGCCCGCGGCGGCGGTGGGTGGCGGTGACGGTGACCCCCGAGATCGCGTCGGCCGGGACGCTCGCGCCGCCCACGGCCGTGAGCTCCTGGTCGAAGGACCGAAAGGTCGCCACACACCTGCCGCGGTCGAAGGCTGCGAGGTAACGGCCCGCCACGAACCGCTCGCGGCGGCCCTCGACCTCGTCGTCGGTCGGGGCGGGCGCCCGCAGGAAGCCGGTGTTCACGGCACGCAGCCAGTCGGCGAACTCGGACTCGGCGATCGGGCGTACGTCGATGTCGTCGGCACGGGGTATGGCGGTCATGAACTCACGCTAGGCGGGGGGCCGGTCGGTGTCGCGTCAATATCCGACCGCCGGCCCTCCCCGCAGCGGGCCGCGGCCCGGGACGGCTCACACCAGCAGGTCGTCGACCTGCGCCTCCCCCTCGCGGTAGCGGCGCGCGATCTCCGCGCTGCACTCGTCGGCCGTGCGCTGGAGCCGCTGACGGCGCCGGGAGACCTGCTGCTCCTGGCGCTCGAGCCGCCCCATCGCCGCGTTCAGCTCCAGGTCCGTGCGCGCGCCCAGGTCGGACAGCCCCACCTCGGCGAGCATCTCAGCGGCCAGCCGACGGTACTCCTCGCCCTGCGGGGTGCCCAGGGTGACATGGCGGGCCGAGGAGCGGTGCCGGGGCGGGGCGTCCAGCAGGATCTCCGCCAGCCGCTCCACCACCGAGGTCTCCTCGGACACCGCGACGGAGGCCTCACCCGCCGGCGTGCGCCGGGCCACCTCCGCGCGCAGGATGTCGATCCGCCCCTGGAGCAGCCGCCGCAGATAGCTGAGGTCGGCCTCGTCGCGCTGGGCCTCTCGGCGCAGCGTGCGCAGCTCGGGCAGGCTCAGCGCGGGCACCTCTGGTCCGGAGGTGTCCGAGGGCAGCCGCGGGCTGTCGGTGCGCTGGGTGGGCGGCCGGTGGTACTCCGACGCGCCCCTCCCCGTGTACGTCGACCAGACAGCCGCCTGCTGCTGTCCGGTGCTTGATGTGCTCATGTGCCTCAACCGTCCCCTCGACCGGTGTGTGCAAGCATCGTGCCACCCCGAATGGCCGCTATGGGAACGAGTGCCCCCGATAGACTCCAGATGGGCGGTATAGCAGCAAAATACGTCCGTGCAGGGGCTGTTGACGCCCACGCAAACCACCCTTTCGGGCCATCCGCCGACCACCCGCCGTGCCGATGTCACCGCCCTGCATGATGGACGTATGCGAGCAGTGGTGCAGAGGGTGGACGGCGCGAGCGTCGTCGTGGACGGCGAGACCGTGGGGGCGATCGAGGGCGAGGGGCTGTGCGTCCTCGTCGGCGTCACCCACGAGGACACCAAGGAGAAGGCGGCCCAGCTGGCCCGCAAGCTCTGGTCGATCCGCATGCTGCACGACGAGATGTCGTGCAGCGACATCGACGCCCCACTCCTGGTGATCAGCCAGTTCACCCTCTACGGCGACGCCCGCAAGGGCCGCCGCCCCACCTGGAACGCCGCCGCCCCCGGCGATGTCGCCGAGCCGCTGGTAGACGAGGTCGTCGCCCGACTGCGCTCCCTCGGCGCGACGGTGGCCACGGGCCGTTTCGGGGCGGCGATGCGCGTATCACTGACGAACGACGGCCCGTTCACCGTGCAGATCGAAATCTGACCCGAAAGAACTACAAGCCTCAGGGCCGAAGATCCACGAGCGGGGTCTACGGCTCCACGACGACTTCCTGGGCCGCTGCCGTGTCTCCGGCCACCAGCGGGGCGTCCACCGCCACGTTCCGCTTCACCAGGGCGAGGGCGACCGGGCCGAGCTCGTGGTGGCGGGCGGACGTCGTGATGAAGCCGACCTTGCGGCCGTCAGGGCCGTCGTCCGCGAGCCGGAGCTCCGTCCCGGCCACGGGCAGATGGACCTCGCTGCCGTCGAGGTGCAGGAAGACCAGCCGGCGCGGCGGCTTGCCCAGGTTCTGTACCCGGGCGACCGTCTCCTGCCCCCGGTAGCAGCCCTTCTGCAGATGCACCGCCGAGCCGATCCAGCCCAGCTCGTGCGGGATGGTGCGGTGGTCGGTCTCGAAACCGAGCCGGGGCCGGTACTGCTCCACGCGCAGCGCCTCGTGGGCGAGGATCCCGGCGGGCGGCCCGGCCTGCGCCGCGTAGGCCTCCAGGTCGGCGCGGGGCAGGAACAGGTCCCGGCCGTGCGGCGTCTCCCGTACGACGACGCCCTCGGGGACCTCGGCGATGGAGCCGGCCGGGAGGTGCACGACGGCGATGTCGGCCGTGCGGTCGGCGACCTCGACCTGGTAGAAGAACTTCATCGACTCCAGGTAGGCGATCAGCGCCTCCTGGGTGCCCGGCTCCACGTGGGCCCAGGCCGTCGCGCCGTCGTCGACGAGGTACAGGGCGTGCTCGATGTGGCCGTTCGCGGAGAGGATCAGCGCCTCGGTCGCCCGGCCCGCGGGGAGGTCGCTGACGTGCTGGGTGAGCAGCAGGTGCAGCCAGGCGAGCCGGTCCTCGCCGGTGACGGCGACGACCCCCCGGTGCGAGAGGTCCACGAATCCGGTGCCGTCGGCGAGGGCGCGCTGCTCACGGAACAGATCGCCGTAGTGGGCGGCGACGCCTTCGTCCACGCCCTCGGCGGGGACGGCGCCGGGCAGGGTCAGCAGGGGGCTCTTCATATCCGTAAGCCTACGACTCGGTGGTTGAAGCCTTGAGCGTGCAGTCCTCGCACCGGCCGAAGATCGCGAAGTGCTTCATGTCGGTGTCGAACCTGAACGTCTGGCGCAGTTTGGCGGTGAACTCGGCGGCCACCGAGACGTCCGCCTCGATCACGTTCTGGCAGTCCCGGCAGACCAGGTGGAGGTGGTGGTGCCGGTCCGCGAGGTGGTACGTCGGTGCCCCGTGCCCCAGATGCGCGTGACTGACCAGGCCGAGCTCCTCCAGGAGCTCCAGCGTCCGGTACACCGTCGAAATGTTGACCCCCGACGCCGTCTTCCTCACTTCCACGAGAATGTCGTCGGGGGTCGCGTGCTCAAGGGTGTCCACGGCTTCGAGCACAAGTTGCCGCTGCGGGGTCAGCCGGTAGCCGCGCTGCCGCAGATCGCTCTTCCAGTCGGTGCTCACCACACCCAAGAGTCTAGGACCACTCGGGTACGACTGGTCGAGGAAGGCGTGCGATCACTTGAAGAACGCGATGCCGTCGTCCGGCATGTCGTCGGGCAGGGCCTTGGCCCAGCGCTCGACCTCCTCCGGGGTGACGACCTTCTTCAGGTGGGCGGACATGTAGGGGCGCAGCTCGACCTCGGGGGTCTGCTTCTCGCCGACCCACATCAGGTCGCTCTTGACGTAGCCGTACAGCCGCTTGCCGCCGGTGTAGGGCTGGGAGGCGGCCGTGCGGGCCACCGCGTCCGTCACGAGGTCGATCTGGGGCTTCTTGTCGGCCAGCTCGCCGTACCAGATCTCGATGACGCCGTCGTCGCGGGCCATCGTCACCTCGACCTTGCGGGCGGCGTCGATCCGCCAGTAGCCGTGCTCGGACTCCAGGGGGCGGACCTTGTTGCCGTCCTTGTCCAGGACCCAGCTGTGGGACCGGTACTCCAGGAAGTCCCGGCCGTCGTGGGTGAAGGTGACCTCCTGCCCGAAGTTGCACTTCTCGGAGCCGGGGAAGTCGTGCACGCCCGCGCCCGCCCAGTTGCCGAGCAGGAAGGCGAGCGGGACGAGGTCCTTGTGGAGGTCGGACGGGATCTCGATCATGGGAACTTCCTAGACGTGGGTCAGCGCTGGCCCTGGTACAGCTTCTTCACGGTGAGTCCGGCGAAGGCCAGGACGCCGACGGCGACCAGGACCAACAGGATTTCGAAGAAGATCTCCACGGGGTGCTCCTTGAGCGGGGGTGCGAATGGGTGCACAGGGCCGGGAGCCAGCTTACGCGGCCGGGGACCGGGCCTCTTGGTGAGGTGCGCGTGAGGTGCGCGTGAGGTGCGCCCCGCGCAAGTCAGCCGAGCAGCTGGCTCTGCAGCGTCACCGTCTGCTGGAAGGGCACGGCCCGCGCACCACCCTTCCGGGACTGCACGACCAGGGCGAGGGTGTCACCGGCGGCGAGGTAGGCGTGGCGGACCTGTTCGCCGCCGTACGGCTTGGCCTCGGCGTAGACCACGCGCTGGACGTTCTCCACCAGGGCCTCGTTGGGGAACGTCTCGTCGCCGGCGGACGTCGGGGCACCGCGCACGGGGAACTTCGGTGCGCTGTAGGGGGCGAGGTAGGGCCCGAGCAGCGCGTCCACGACCGCCGCGGTGTCGAACTGGAGCAGATAGATCCGGGTACGCGTACCGTCCGGCATGCTCCAGCCTCGCGCGGCGATGTGCCGCAGCCCGTGGTCGGTGAGGTGCTGCCCGAGCTCCGCGCGGTCGTCCTTCGCGGCGTACTCCGCCAGGAAGTCCTTCCGCGCCAGCCAGCCGTCCGCACCCCGCAGCGCCCGGTCGTCCTCGGCGCCGGCGGGACCGGGCAGGAGAAGGGACCGCAGGTCGGCATGGTGCGTGCCGGCCGGGTTCGTCTCGGCGAAGGGGCCCGGGCTGCCGGAGGGCAGTGGTGGCCTGGTGAGCACCGGGTACTCCCAGCGCCCGTCCGGCTCGGTCGCGAGCCCGGGGACATCGGTCCGTTCCGGCCGCGTGACGCCGTACGCCGTGGCCACGCCGACCGCCGCGAAGACGGCCACGGCCCCCGTCCAGCGCAGGAGGGACCGCAGGGCACCGCGGGACTCGCGCGCGGGGCTCGGGGGCGTCTGTGGCAGCACGTGGGGCGCCGACGCCACGGAGGTCTGCCGCTGCTCGGTCATATCGCCTTCCCCGGCTCGGCGATGCGGTCGAGCTGCTCGCGGAACAGCATCGCGGCCCCTTTGGTGTCGAGTGGCTTCGCGCCGTCCGCGACGACGGTGACCAGGACGTTCCCGACGTACGCGGAGCAGAGCATGGTCTGAAGTTCCTCCTTGTCGTCCTTCGGCGGCAGGAAGCAGCGGGCGTTCTTGTGACCCTTGATCTTCGGACCCTCGCGGAAGACGTCCAGGGCGTCGAGGAGAGCGCCGCGCAGCCGCGAGGCGTCCCGGACGGCGTGCCGGTTCTCCATCTGGGAGAGCTGGACGCGCACGGCGAAGGCCTCGTCGGTGTAGCCGTCGGAGAGCTTCGTGGTGCTGAGGTAGCTGCGCATGGCGATGCCGGTGATGCGTTGCTGGTCGACCGCCTTCTCCAGCCGCTTGCGCTGAGTTCGCGGCAGGCCGCTCAGAGCCTCCTTGCGCAGCGCCGTGGCCCGCTGCCCGCTCAGCGCGACGTCCGGGCCGAACTCGCCGAGGTCCGGACCCCGCCCCCAGTCGTCGTCCCCGTACGGCACGAGCATGCCGGCGAGCCCCGAGGCGGCGGCCTTCTTCTCCGTCCGGGACTCGCTTGTGGCCTTGGGAAACACCCAGACCGGTGGGCCGGCGTCCCGGTCGGCGCCGTTCACGGCCACGACGGTGTAGCCCGCGCCCCCGACGACGGCGACCGCCAGCAGGGCGGACACCGCGGCAGCGGCGACC